>CALMCK010000163.1 GCA_937862845.1 uncultured Burkholderiaceae bacterium
GCTGCGTTCGGCGCGGCGTGTGACGGTGCGGCAGATGTGCGCTTGGCTGGCGGCGAGTGTGCCGCTGGGCAGGATGAACTCTTTGAGCGGCGGCAGTGTGGCGTTGTTTGCTTCGCCCCAGTTGTCCAGTAAAGTCAGCGCGTCGGCGGCCAAAAACGTCATGCCTGGCACGGCGAGCTCGGAGCCGAGTTCGAATAGGTGGTGCTGGATGTCGATGAGAAACTCGTCAATGGCTTGGTCGGCTTGACTGACATGCGCGCGCAGGCGTGAGCGCAGCAAGCCGATGTGGGCGTTCAGCTCGTCCACATCGCCGATGGCTGTGAATCGCGCCGAGGATTTTAGGTGGCGCGTGCCGTCGGCGAGACTGGTGGTGCCGTCGTCGCCGGTGCGCGTGGTGATGGTGTCGAGACGGTTGCTCATGGGGTTAAATCCTTGCGGTTAATCGCGGAAATTGTCAAACGTGAGCGGCAAGTCTTCCATTTCTTTGCGCAGCATCGCCATGACGCCTTGCAGGTCATCGCGCTTCGCGCCTGTGACGCGCACGGCGTCGCCTTGGATGGCGGCTTGGACTTTGAGCTTGGAGTCTTTGATGGTTTTGACGATTTTTTTCGCGTCGTCTTGTTCGACACCGTTTTTGATTTTAATCAATTGTTTGACTTTGTCGCCGCTCATTTTTTCGATTTTTTCTTCGACGAGGAGTTTGGCATCGACGCCGCGCTTGGCGCAGCGGCCGCGCAAAATGTCGAGCACTTGCTCGCGTTGAAAGTCTGAGTCGGCGTGAATGGTCAAATCGAAATCTTTTTGGTCAACCCGTGCGTCTGAGCCTTTGAAGTCAAAGCGACCGGTGATTTCTTTGTTGGTTTGCTCGACGGCATTGCGAAGTTCGACTGCGTCGGCTTTTAAAACTGCGTCAAATGATGGCATGATGATTCCTTTAAGTAAAAATAAGCAGGGTAAATTGTACCGTATTGTTATAATGCTCGCCTTTGCTTATCTCATAGAAATTAACCATGTTGCAACACGATGTTGATTTATCGCCATTTAACACGCTCGGATTCACCGTGCGTGCGCAGTCGTATGTGCCGATACGCGCGGCGCGTGAGCTGTCGGCGTACTTTAAAACGACCCCAGATGCAAAATGCTTTGTGCTCGGTGGCGGCAGTAACCTTGTGCTCACACGTGACATTGAGGCGACGGTTTTGCACATGCAAAGCCGTGGTGTGGCCGTCTATGAGGAGACGGCGAGCCACGTGATTGTTGGCGTGCAGGCGGGTGAGGTGTGGCATGAGTTTGTCATGAATACTGTTGAACAGGGCTGGATGGGGCTGGAAAACCTCGCGTTGATTCCTGGCTCGGTCGGCGCATCGCCTGTGCAAAACATCGGTGCTTATGGCGTCGAAGTCAAAGACACGTTGCACAAAATCAAAGCATGGGATCGACTCAAAAGCGCTTGGACGTGGCTGGATGCGAGCGATTGTGCGTTTGGCTATCGCGACAGTGTGTTTAAGCACGCGTATTTGGACGATGCGCACACGCAAGCCCGCTACGTCATCAGCAAAGTGTTTTTTAAACTGCTCAAAGACCGCGCACAGTGGCAACCGAAGCTGGACTATGGCGATGTCGCGGCACGGGTGCAGGCCATTTCGGCTGGGCAAACCGTCACGCCCGCACACGTCGCGCAGGCGATAGTTGAGATTCGCAACAGCAAGCTGCCCGATCCTGCGGTGCTGGGCAATGCGGGCAGTTTTTTTAAAAATCCCGTGGTCGATGCGACGCAAGCAGCGGCTTTAAAAATCACTCACCCCAATTTACCCTGCTATCCTCAGCCCGACAAGCAAGTGAAAATCGCGGCGGGCTGGCTCATCGAGCAAGCAGGATTTAAAGGCCAGCGCGATGGTGCGGTCGGCGTGTATGACAAGCAAGCACTCGTTTTGGTCAATCATGGCGGTGGCACGGGCGCAGAATTAATGGCCTTTGCCGCACGGATTGCACAGACGGTTTTTGAGCAATTCGGCGTGGTGATTGCACCAGAGCCGATTGTGATTTGATAACAATTTTAAATAAGTTTAGAGTAAAAGATGTCCACAGAAAACGAAACCCCAGAAAACGTCAGCATCTACGGCCACATTAAAAGCTTTGTCCATCGCAAAGGCCACTTCTCCGAAGGCCAGCGCCGCGCCTACGAGACCTTGTTGCCCATCTATGGTGTTGTATATGAACCACAGCTTAAAACTGCCGCCGATTGGGCACAGATTTTTGGCAACGACCATCCCATCGTGCTCGAAATCGGTTGCGGCATGGGTGAAACCACCGCTGCGATTGCCGCTGCGAATCCGCACATCAACTACATCGGCGTCGAAGTGTTCACCTCAGGTGTCGGTGCGTTGCTCAAACGCATTGAAGAACAAGGCATTAAAAACCTGCGCGTCATGCAACACGACGCCGTCGAAATCGTCCGTGACATGCTGCCACACGGGGTGTTGAGCGGCGTTCATGTGTATTTCCCTGACCCGTGGCACAAAGCGCGCCACCACAAACGCCGCTTGATTCAAGGACCATTTGTTCATCAACTCGCCCTGCGTTTGAAAGAAAACGGATATATGCACTGCGCCACCGACTGGCAAAACTATGCCGAGCAAATGCTCGAGGTCATGTCAGGCGAGGCATTGCTGAGCAACACCGCCACCGAAGCGGCTTTGGCAGGCTACATCGCTCGGCCAGAACATCGACCACTCACCAAGTATGAAAATCGAGGTAATCGCCTCGGCCACGGGGTTTGGGATATACTTTTTAAAAAAACTGAGATACAATAACGCCATCGCTGCAACACTATTGCAGCTTATATCAAAGGTGGATGTAAAAATGAATATTTGTCATTTAGTATTAAAATTTGTAAAATTACTTAACCCAATGAAAACGTCAAGCCCATCGGCTCGCGCTCAAAGCGGTTTCACCCTGCTCGAGATGTTGGTCGTGATTGCCGTCGTCGGCGTGCTCGCTGCGATTGCGGTGCCACGTTTTCAAAACAGCCTGCAACGCGCATCGTTTGTCGAAGTCATCAACACCGCATCACCTTATCGCACGGGTGTTGAAATGTGTTTGCAAAAAGGCAACGCATTGGCCGATTGTGATGCGGGTCAACATGGTGTGCCTGTCGCAGTCGGTGCCTCCACGAGTGGTGTTGTGACAAGCGGCACGGTCGATGGTGGCACGATCACCATCAATGCTGCGATTGGCTCAGACGCATACACGTATATTTTGACGCCCACACCCGCAGCAGCAACGACAAGCGGAGTGACACCCTCTGCCAGTGGCACGACTTGGGCAGTTTCTGGCACCTGTATTGCCGCCAATCTCTGTGATGCCAATTAAAACTGTCATTGCCTCCAAACAAAAACCGCTCATTTGAGCGGTTTTTGTTTGGGGGGCGGGTGGGAATTTTGAGTCAGTTTGTTTGAGAAAAGTAGCTGCGTGCTTGAGTGATGTCATCATTAATCGCTGCCAATAAAGTGGGCATGTCTTCGAATTTTTCTTCGTCACGAATTTTGTGTTGAAGGGTCACGCAGGCGATGTCGCCGTAGACACTTTCGTTAAAGTCAAACACAAAAACTTCCAGCCAACATTGGCCATTGGTTTTCACTGATGGGCGGGTGCCGATGCTGGCGACGCCTTGATGGGTTTTACCATTGAGTGTGATGCTGACGGCGTACACGCCTTGGGCGGCGAGTTGCTCGGGCATTTTGAGGTTAATCGTGGGTATGCCGATGGTGCGGCCGAGTTGTTGACCATAAATGACATGGCCGCTCAGTGTGTATGAGTGGCCGAGCAATGCGGCTGCGGTGTGTGGTTCGCCGTTGTGTAAGGCGTGGCGGATGGCGGTGCTGGAGACGCGCTCGGAGCTGTGTTCGCTGTGGTGAACAATCGAGTGGTGCGCCGTGAGGCTGTAGTGGTGGCGGTTGCTCAAATCACGTAACAGCTCAAAATCACCCGTGCGACCCGCGCCAAATTTAAAATCATCGCCGACCCGTAAGTGCTGGGTGTTGAGACATGCGCACAGGATGTATTCAACGAATTCGTGTGCGGGCATGTTGGCGAGGGCTTGGTTGAACGGCAGTATGACGACCTGCTCGATGCCGTGTTGCGCGAACAAATTGATTTTATCGCGCAGTGGCAAAATGCGTTTCGGCTCTGGTTTGCCACGTTGTTTGGCAAAAAATGCTTTGGGGTTTGGGGCGAATGTGACCACTGTCGGCGTGAGACCGTGCGCGTTCGCGTGTGCTACTAGCTCATCTAAAATCGCGGCGTGGCCGATGTGCACGCCGTCGAAATTGCCGATGGTGACGGCGCGCGGTGTGTGGGCATTGGCGAGGGTGGGGTGGTGGATAAAAAGCATAAATGGGTATTGTAAGAATGGTGGCCATTATAGCTTAACTGTTGCTTGAAACGAGCAATAGCTGTCGATGGCGGGTCATGGCTGGCGCTGGATGCTTGATGGCATGGACAAAAAAAGCCCGCTTTGTTAAACAAAGCGGGCTTTTCACAGCGGCTTATGATGAAGCTATCGGCCCATCAATCGTTGCGTGTGCGCTGCGGGCGGTTGTGGCCGCCGTTGTTGCCATGGCGTGCTTGACCGTGGCCTGCGGGGCGCTCGGTGCGTGTGCGTTGTGCGGCGGGTGCGCCGTCATTGCTGCGGCCGTAGAAGCCACGCTCGGCTGGTGCTGAGCCTTCACGACGAGCGGGGCGGTCGTTTTTTTGCCATGCGGGTGCTGCTGCATTGCCACGATGGGTTTGACCAGCGTGACCGCCTTCACGTTTTGGTGCGCCGTCATGGCGTGCGTTGCCGCTGCTGGTGAATGGGCCGTTGCGTTGTGGGCGTGAGTCGTTGCCGAAGCTGCGCTCGTTGCGATTGCCATTGGCTTGGCCGCGGTAGCCGCCTTCGCTGCGGTTGCCTGATTGGCCGCCGTTGCTGCTGCCATTGCCGCGATAGCCACCACCACTGCCTTCACGGCGATCGCCGTAGCTGCGGGCGGCGCCTGGGCCGTAGCCGCCACGCGATGAGTTGCCGCGCGATGCACCGCCACTGCGGCCGTGTTTGGCTTTGTTGGCGCGTTGGTAGTCTTCGAGGGTGTTTCTGGGCTCGAGGCCTTCAATCGTTTTGGGAATGAATTTTTGTTTGGTGTAAAACTCGACGTCACGTAAACGGCGAGAGTCGGCGAATTGGGCAAAGGTAATCGCAGTGCCAGTGCGGCCTGCGCGACCTGTGCGGCCGATGCGATGCACGTAGTCTTCGGCTTTCATGGGCAGGCCGAAGTTGAAGACGTGGGTGATTGTCGGCACGTCGATGCCGCGTGCGGCGACGTCGGTGGCGACGAGAATCTTGATGCGGCCTTTGCGCAATGCGTCGAGACGGCGATTGCGGATGATTTGCGGCATGCCACCGTGCAATGCTGCGGCGAGGTAGCCTTGGCCTTCGAGTTCTTTGGCGAGGCGCTCTGAGTCGAGCTGGGTGTTGGCGAAAATAATCGCTTGGTCCATGGTCTCATCTTTGAGCCAGTGCGCGAGCAGTTGGTTTTGATGGTGGCTGTTGTCGACCCAGTGCAGGTGTTGGGTAATCAAGCTGTGTTTCTCTGCGGCGTTGTCGATGGTGACGCGCTTCGGCGAATGCATGAGGTTTTCGGCGAGCTTGGTTTCACGCGCGGTGAAGGTCGCTGAGAACATCAATGTTTGTTCGCGCTCGTCACAGTATTCGGCGATGGCTTGGATTTCTTCGGAGAAGCCGAAGTCAAGCATGCGGTCGGCTTCGTCGAGTGTGAGCAATTCGATTTGTGACAAATCAATCGCGCCAGACTGCGCCAAGTCAAGCAAACGACCTGGTGTGGCGATGACGATTTGAGCACCTGAGAGTTGTTTGCGTTGTGTGTAGTATGAAGTGCCGCCTGTGATGCTGGCGATGCGCACGCCTTTGCTGCCTTTGACGAGGTTAATCGCGTCGTTGGTGACTTGTTGGGCGAGCTCGCGCGTCGGGCAAAGAACCAGTGCCCAAGGTGCGTTATCAGATTGGCGGATTTGTTCTGCTTTCTTTTGGAAAATCATTTCCAATGCGGGCAGAAGGAATGCGGCGGTTTTACCGCTGCCGGTTTGGCTGCTGACAATCCAGTCGCCGCCTTCGAGGGCTTTGGGAATCAGTGCGGCTTGAACTGGGGTGGCTTCGGTGAAACCGAGGGCTTCGAGTGCGTTGAGCAATTGGGGATTCAACCCCATTTCGATAAATGGTGTGGTCATTGTGTTACCTAATGGTGACCGCAGTTAAGACTGCGGTTATTTTAAAAGGGCTCCTCGTTTGTAGAGAACCCATCGGACCATCAAGCAACTTGCAATGACAGCACTGTATAAATGCGCTGAAATATGACTGGTGTGTGCACCAGAGAGAAAGAAAAAGCTAACAATAAATCAAGGAACTTTAAACAGCATTCCTGCGGTAAACGACTGATTTCTTTTATTGTTGATGGCAGACCGCTATTTTACTGTGTTTTTGCGTATTCACCTAATTTATTTCTATAATTTAACGCAAACCGTACATAAATTGCTTGGCTATTCGGCTTTTTAACCACGGTTGTGCATTCAATATTGAAAAAATCCCGCTGCGCACGTGCGAACCGCCGAAGTCAAATGTGAATCCTCGCGCCATGCCGTCGGTGGTGGCGGTGGTGATGCGGCGGTCGAGTTGGCGCTCGTGTGTGAATGCGAGCAGCGCTTGAGCGGTGTGCGTGCTGTGATTGAGCTGTTGATTCAACACATGAGCATCGCGCAACCCCAGATTGAAGCCTTGGCCAGCGACGGGGTGCAGCGTTTGTGCGGCGTTGCCGATGTTGCATTGGCGTTTGCTGTGTTGGTGGTTTTGTTTTAAACCCAGCTCAAAGGCATGGCGCGCACCGACGCTGGCGATGCGGCCGGTCAGGTGT
>CALMCK010000164.1 GCA_937862845.1 uncultured Burkholderiaceae bacterium
CAGAACAAGACATTTGCCGTGAAGTCTTGCTCGAAAAATATGCCAAAGGCGATGAAAAACACGTCGATGACGTCCGTCAGCGCGTGGCGCGAGCGTTGGCGCAGTGCGAAAAACCAGAAGACGTTGATAAATTCGCCGACTTATTTTTTAAAACACTGGACGGTGGCTTCATCCCTGGTGGTCGGATTAACTCAGCGGCAGGCACTGATCTGCGCGCGACCTTGATTAATTGTTTCGTGCAACCGGTCGGTGACTCAGTGTCCGAAATCGGTGACGACGGCAAACCAGGTATTTACTCAGCATTGCTGCAAGCTGCAGAAACCATGCGCCGAGGCGGTGGTGTCGGTTACAACTTCTCAAAAATTCGCCCCAAAGGTGCCGCCGTGAAAGGCACCAACAGCCTCGCGTCGGGCCCTGTGTCGTACATGCGCGTGTTTGACCGCTCATGCGAGACGGTCGAGTCGGCTGGCGCACGCCGTGGTGCACAGATGGGCGTGCTTGACTGCGACCACCCAGACATTGAAGATTTCATCCACGCCAAAGACGAAGGCGATTTGCGCAATTTCAACATCTCTGTCGGCGTGTCCGATGCATTCATGCAAGCCGTGTCAGACGATGCCGAGTGGGAATTGGTCCACGAAAAAATTCCTGACGCCGCCGCGTTCCAAGGTTTTTATCAGCGCAACGATGGCAAATGGGTTTATCGCAAAGTCCGCGCCAAGGATTTGTGGCAACAGATTATGGAATCAACCTATGACCACGCCGAACCGGGTGTGTTGTTCATGAGTAAAATCAACCGCGACAACAACCTCTCGTATTGTGAAGTCATCGAATCGACCAACCCATGCGGCGAACAACCGCTGCCTGATTATGGTTGCTGTGATTTGGGCTCGATTAACTTATGCAAATTCGTGCGCGACCCGTTTGGAAATCACCCATGGTTTGACTTTGACGCATTCGCGGCGAACACCGCCCTGTCCATCCGCATGTTGGACAATGTACTCGACTTGACCGTCTGGCCGCTCGCCGAGCAACAACGTGAAGCGCAAAACAAACGCCGCGTCGGCCTCGGCTTCACAGGATTGGGCGACGCGCTCATCATGATGAAGCTCAAATACAATTCAAACGAAGGCCGTGAACTCGCCGCCCGCATCTCTGAAGCCATGCGCAATGCCGCATACAATGCATCGGTGGACATCGCCATCGACAAAGGCGCGTTTCCATTCTTTGACGCAGACAAATACTTGGCCGAGCCACACTGCGCCAGCCGCCTGCCAGAGGACATCAAAAGCCGCATTCGCCAACACGGCATCCGCAACTCACACCTGCTCTCGATTGCACCGACAGGCACGATTTCACTCGCCTTCGCAGACAATGCCTCCAACGGCATCGAGCCGCCGTTCAGCTGGTTTTACACCCGCAAAAAACGCATGCAAGACGGCTCAAAACAAGAATACCAAGTCGAAGACCACGCCTACCGCGTCTATCGTCTCATGGGCGGCGACGTCAATAATTTACCCGAATACTTCGTCTCCGCACTCGAAATGAGCGCAGAAGACCACATGCTCATGTGCACAGCCGTCGGGCCTTACGTCGACACCGCGATTTCAAAAACCGTCAACGTGCCCGTCGATTATCCATTCGCCGAGTTTGAAAACCTCTACATGGCCGCATGGAAGGCTGGTCTCAAAGGCATCACCACCTACCGTCCAAACAGCATCATCGGTTCTGTGCTCTCGGTCGAGCCTTCTAAAGAAACGCCGCAGGATTTGTCAGGCTCATCAGAGAACGACACCGAGCGCCGCATCACGCTGCAAAGCGCACCGAGCCCCGCACTCGCCAGTCTCAAATACCCGCACCGCCCCAAAGCACGCGGCGGCAACCCATCGTGGACGTATATGGTCGAGCACGCCGAAGGCGACTTTGCCGTGTTTGTCGGTCACCTTGACAACGAGTCTCAACCCTTCGAATGCTGGGTCAATGGCACGCACCCGCGCGGTCTCGGCGCCGTTGCCAAAACCATTTCGATGGACATGCGCGGCCAAGATAAAGCATGGCTCGCCATGAAGCTCGACTCACTCTCACGCACTTTTGGCGATCATCCGTACAAAGTAGAGCTCGGCGACACCGAAGAGCACGCCACCACCGCCTCCGCCATATTGGCCAAAGTGTTGCGCCACCGCATCGGTCATATTGCCCCCGCCGACGCCGCAGAGCCGACGCCGATGCTCGACGCCATGTTTGCCCGCAAAGAACCCAAATCAGGCACCGACGGCACCATCAGCTGGTCTGTTGACATCAACAACCCACAGACAGGCGACGACTTCGTGCTGTTTGTGAAAGAATTGGTATTACCGAACGGACAACGCCGCCCCTACTCCATGTGGATGGCAGGCACCTACCCGCGCGAGCTCGACGGCTTGTGCAAAATGCTCTCGCACGACATGCGCGTCATCGACCCCGCATGGATTGGCATGAAACTGCGCAAACTGGTCAACTACGCAGAAGCCCAAGGCGACTTTTTCGCTCGCGTGCCCAATGCCGAAAAATCACAAAGCTGGCCATCGACCGTCGCCTACATGGCGCGTTTGGTGATTCACCGCTACGCCATGCTCGGCATTCTCAGCGACGACGGCTACCCCATTGAAAACATGGGCGTCATGATGCCAGAGCAAGGCGACCTGTTTGGCGAACCCGTCCAAAAAATCGCACCGATGGCAGGCAAGCCTTGCCCAGAATGCGGCAACCATGCCGTGATTAAGAAAGACGGCTGTGAGTTTTGTACCGCGTGTGGCCATGTCGGGGCGTGTGGTTGATTCGCTCATCATCGACTCGCAGCAACCGCGACACGCAGCGAGACTAAAAAACACCGTGCACTTGGCACGGTGTTTTTTATGGGCGGAATATTTATAGCGATATCGTGCCAAGCGCATGTGCGAACGGCGAGAAGCGGTTGATATTAATTCAGGGTTGTGTGGTTTCTTTGCAGCAAAAACAGAGTTTAAAAGGAAACAATGGTTTTTGGTTTATACATATATAATAATACGTAAAAAATATGGTCAATTGGCTTGGCTAAGATGCAGAGACATCGTTTTTTGATAAATCAACCACAAAAGAACACAAAGGAAATAACATAAAATCATCTGGAGCGCCGCCACACAGTCTTGGGTCGCTGTTTCTGAGAACACCAAATCACACAGCAAAAAAAACAGCCTAACCAAAGCCGTGAGCAGCCTTAGCATTGGAGGCGGCATGGCAGCCATGGCACTGTTTGGCACCCAAGCGCAAGCGGCAGAATGCGCGGTCGATACGATTGGTGGCTCAACTGGCGTCTTTCTCTGGAATAACGTACCTTGCGATGCCACGGCGCCGGGGTACAATTTTATTGAAGCAAGCAATTCCGGCACCGTCGTCAATGTCCTCAATCCAGTCACCATTGATAACCAAGAATCGATGTACGCAGTAGCTGCATATGGTGGTAGCGTCATTGACTTTAAAAGTCGTGCCACGCTGTCCGCAGCAGTTGGCAGTGCTGTAAGCGTAGAAAATGGTACGGTGAACTTCACCGATGCGGACATCACGGCTGTCGGTGTCGGAATTTCAGCTAGAGGTACGGCCACGACCGGTATTGTCAATGCAACAGGCCATGTGAACATCAAAATCACAGGCTCGGCCAGCTACTCGTTCCTCCGCAATGCAGGCATCACTGCAGATCGTGATTCCAAAGTCATTCTCAACAGTGCGACCATCGACACAACGGGTGATTATTCTGTAGGTGTGCGCACATATTGGTGGGATAATGCCAGCGTGACCGCATCGGGCAAAACCGACATCAGCACCGCAGGTCTCTACGCAGATGGTGTTTTTCAGGATGGCTTAGGTCACGTCGCATTGTCAGGTGGCGGTACAATCCACACCAAGGGAGCGAATGCGGCAGCGATTCGCGTAACAAACCAAAACGGCACCTCCAACACCGACCACATCCCATTATTCATCGCTCCAAACACTGTTTCGCTCACTGGCCACACATTGATTGCAGAACAAGCAAATGTGATTGAAACCAATGCGGGCTCAGCAATCATCACATTGAAAGATGTGACCGCCACAGCGGCGACTGGTCAGCGGTTTCTCAATGTTGACGACGGCACTGCATTAAAGGCCACTGGCTTTCGTAATGCAATCAAGCCCAGCGTGCTGATCTTAAACGCCGACCACTCAACCTTAACGGGTGATGCACTGGTTGCAGACGACGGCAGCACCGCTGATTTGTTCTTCACCAACGGCACGGTTTACACGGGCAAGATGGACAACGTCACCAATCTGGACATGGATGCGAGCAGCACTTGGAAAATGACGGCTGACTCCAACACCTCTCAAAATGTGAACAATGTCGGTACGATTTACTGGCAACACCTCGGCAACACACTCACAGTCAATGGCAACTACACCGGCACAGCAGGCTCGGTGCTCAGCATCGAAACCCAGCTCGGCGACGATGCTTCTCCGACAGATAAAATGCACGTCGTCGGCGACACCAGCGGCACAAGTCAGCTCATCGTGCGCAACGCGGGCGGTACTGGCGCGCTGACCGACAAAGGCATCCCAGTGATTATAGTTGAAGGTGCATCAAACGGCACCTTCACCATGGCCGCGCCTGTGCAAGCGGGTTCATACGAGTATACATTGAATCAAGGTGGTAAAAACGCGGATGCCAAAAATTGGTATTTGAACAGCGAAATCATCCCGACCTGTGCCAACACACCAGCATTGTGCCCAGTGGATCCCGTCAAACCCATCTACATCTACCGCCCAGCCGTGGCGAACTACGTCACCGCCCAGTCGGCCAACGCCGATGCTGGGTTCACCTTGCTCTCGACGTTGCACCAACGCATGGGCGAGCAGCGCGGCGCATCGACGGGTTTGACCACCGAAAAAGCACAAACATGGGGTCGCATCTTCGCCGGCACCAAAGAAGCCGATGGTAAAAACCGCTTCA
>CALMCK010000165.1 GCA_937862845.1 uncultured Burkholderiaceae bacterium
CGGGCATTTCAGATGATGGTGACGGTGGGTGATTTGCGCGTGATGGCGATTTTGGCAGACACGACCAATGTCATCGCCGAGGGCGAGGTGCTCCAGCTGCTCAACATCCACGATGCGGATGTGACCGAGGCGCGTTATTTACAAGTCATCCACTATAAAACCGCTCGATTGTTTGAGGCATCGACGCAGCTCGCGGCGGTTTTGCACGGCACGGATGCAGCGACTGAGCAGGCGTGTGCGGCCTATGGCCGACATTTGGGCGCGGCGTTTCAGCTGGCCGATGATATTTTAGACTATGCGGGCGACACTGCGACCTTGGGTAAAAATGTCGGTGATGATTTGCGCGAAGGCAAGCCGACTTTGCCGCTGATTTATTTACTCGAACATGGCGATGCCGACCAGAAAACCATGGTGCGCAGCGCCATCGAAAACGGTGGCATTGATGAATCGCACGCGGATTTTGCCGCGATTTTAGACGCCATTCAAACCCGTGGCGCGCTCGAATACACGCAGCAGCTGGCCGATGCCGAAGCCGCTGCGGCCAAGGCAGCATTGGCGTTTTTGCCAGAGTCTGTGTATAAAAATCATTTATTGGCCATCGCTGACTATTCGGTCGCTCGACAGGTTTAAACGCCCACATTAACCAAGCACCACCCCACTAAGGACACCGTTTTGGAAAATTTACCTTTGAGTGCACAAATCCTCATTTTGGTGGCGCTGTTGGCCATCGCTGGGTTTTTCTCAATCGCCGAAACCTCAATGATGGCGCTGAACCGCTCACGCTTGCGCCACATGGTCAAGCAAGGCAATCGCGCCGCCATCCGCACACAGGAGTTGTTGGACAAAACCGAGGATTTGCTCGGCGTGATTCTCATCGGCAACAATGTCGTCAACACCATTTCAGCGGTGTTTTCCGGTGCCATTGCGTCGTATTATTTCGCCAACAACGAATACGCATTGTCGATAGCGGCCGTGCTGGTGGCCTTTGCCATCATTGTGTTCAGCGAACTGACCCCCAAAGTTATCGGCGCGACCTATCCCGAAAAAATCGCGCTGCGCGTCAGCTTTATTTTAAAACCGCTGCTCAAAATTATTTACCCCATTGTCTGGTTTGCCAACTTGATAGCCAACGGCCTGCTCAAACTCATGCGCATCAATCCCAAGCCCGACGAGGAAGTCTTATCATCCGAGGAATTGCGTTCGCTCGTGCTGGAACAATCGCGTTTCATGCCACAGAAACACCGCAGTATTTTGGTCAATTTATTTGACTTGGAAACCATCGAAGTCAACGACCTCATGACACCGCGCGCACGCGTCGAAGCGCTCAACATCAACGACCCGATTGATAAAATCGTGCACCAGCTCGTCACGTGTTACCACAACAAACTGCCGGTGTTTGACGGTGAAATCAACAACATTTTGGGCATGTTTCACATCCGCAAAGCGCTGCACCACCTCGAAGATGGCACGCTGACCCACGACGAAATCCGCAACAGTTTATCAAAACCTTATTTCATTCCGTCAGAGATGGCGGTGTTTAAGCAACTTCAACATTTCCAAGAAGACCAACAGCGCCTCGGCCTGGTCGTCGATGAGTACAGCGAAGTGCTCGGCCTGCTCACCATGGAGGACATCATCGAAGAAATGGTCGGCGAATTCACCTCTGCCGCACCCGATTCTCGTTCAGACATCCGCTGGGACAGCACGGGTCAAGTCGTGGTGGATGCCAGCATCCCCTTGCGCAAGCTCAACCGTCGCCTCATGCTCAAGCTGCCGACCGACGGTCCCAAAACTTTAAACGGTCTGATTTTAGAATACCTACAAGACATTCCAGAAGCATCGGTCAGCTTGAAACTCAACGGCTGCACCATGGAGGTTTTGCACGTCGATGACCACTCTGTGCGCACGGTTCGCCTGTATCAAGCGGCTGCGGCCACTCGCAAAAAGGCCAAAAAATGAGCCCAAATAAAGTTTGGCAAGCCCCCGCCATCGCCGCACTGCTCAGTGCCCATGGCCACCTCACGCCATCGGCCGCAAGCCTCATTGCCAGCGAAGCGCCGAGCTCCAGCCACGCATGGATGACGCTTTGGCTGGCCCAGCCACAGACTCGACTAAACGCCCACACATTGGCCGACTGGCTGGCACAAACCCTGAGCATTCCCCGCGCCAGTGCCGCCGACATCGACACCGCGCACAATGACCACAGCACATCCGCACTCAAATCACAGCTGATTAAACTCTCGGCCCCGCAAGGCTTGGTGTATCTGTCCGAGCATAAAATCGGCATCCTCGATCCTGCCGACACACAGGCATTGCAGCGCATCCGTTTCCTCATCAATCAATCTTTTGAATGGCGGGTGGTGTCGCAGACAGAATTCCAAACGCTGCAACAGGCCCATGATGCGAGCAATCAAAGCAAACTGTTTAACAGCCCCGCCCAACCCGCTGCCAACACCATCATCGCCGCATTCAATGTGTCCAACATCGATGCCAGCAGCGAGGACGCACCAATGGTGCGCTACATCAATGACTTGATGAGCCAAATGGTCGATCAGCGCGCCTCCGATGTTCATTTCGAACCCTTTGCCAGCCACTACCGCATCCGCGCGCGCATCGACGGTGTGTTGCACGACATCGCGCAACCCGACGTCGCGCTCAAAGAACAAATCGCCGTCCGACTGAAAGTCATGGCACACCTCGACATCGCCGAAAAACGCCTGCCGCAAGACGGCCGCATTAAGCTACAGCGCAGCCCGACCGACTCTATCGATTGCCGTGTCAGCTCAATGCCCACACTGTTTGGCGAAAAAATCGTGGTGCGGTTTTTAAACAATCAAGACACCGACCTCAATATCAGCCACTTGGGCTACGAGCCCGAACAACGCGCCGCGCTCGAAGCGGCATTGGCACAACCGCATGGCTTGATTCTCATGACAGGCCCGACAGGCAGCGGTAAAACCGTCTCCTTGTACGCCTGTTTAAACCAACTCAACAACGAGCAGGTCAACATCTCCAGCGTCGAGGACCCTGTCGAGATTTTCATGTCGGGCATCAATCAAGTGTCCATCAACGAAAAAGCAGGGATTAATTTCGCCACCATGCTGCGTGCTTTTTTACGACAAGATCCCGACATCCTCATGGTCGGCGAAATCCGTGATTTAGAGACCGCCGACATTTCGCTCAAAGCCGCACAAACGGGGCACTTGGTTTTTTCAACCCTGCACACCAACGACGCACCGCTCGCCCTCGCCCGCTTGTCGCAAATGGGCGTCACGCCTTATAACATCGCCGCATCTGTCAGTCTGATCACCGCACAGCGCCTTGTGCGCAAACTGTGCAGCTGCAAAAAACCAAGCCGCATCGAGCCCACATTGCTGCAGGCCGCAGGCTTTAGCGCCAGCGATGCCGAGCAATCCGATTGGACGCTGTACGCACCGACGGGTTGCGTGCAATGCCGCCACAGCGGTTTTTTAGGTCGCATCGGCGTGTTTCAAGTATTGCCGATTTCACCAGACATGCAGAACCTCATCGCCAACAATGCCAGCGCACATGAGCTGCGCAAACAAGCCGCCAGCGAAGGTGTGCTGTCCCTGCGGCAAGCAGGTTTACTCAAAGTCAAAGCGGGTCTGACCACACTCGATGAAGTCATGGCAGCGACACTATGACCAGCAGCGCACCACTGCTCGCAGCCGTTATTGGTGGTTCAAACATGGACATTGTCGGAGTGACCAACGCCACACTCGTTCATGCAGATTCGCAAACAGGCAAAGTCACCATGAGCGCAGGCGGTGTCGCACGCAACATCGCAGAAAACCTCGTGCGGCTTGGCATGAAGCCCACACTGTGCAGCGTCATGGGCCAAGACGACCATGGTCGCGCACTGTGGCAACACAACGAATCCATCGGCATCGACATGAGCGCCTCCGCCATTTTGCCCATGGCGCGCAGCTCGGTGTACATGACTGTGCATGATGTCAATGGCGAGCTGGCCGTCGCTGTGAACGACATGGCCATCATGGACTTGCTCACGCCTGAATTCATCGTGCGCCAACAACACCGACTTAACCAATCGTCAATATGGGTGCTCGACACCAATCTAACGCCATCAAGCCTCTCACAAATTTTCAACAACCACCAAACTCAACGCATTTTTGTCGACACCGTTTCAGCAACCAAAGCGCTGCGCGTCAAAGCGCATTTGCCCCACATCCACACCATCAAGCCAAACCGCATTGAAGCGGCAGCACTCACAGGATTGACCTGCAGCAGCACGCACGACATACAGCTCGCGGCTCAAACCCTACTCGCACAAGGCGTGCAACAAGTCGTTATCACGCTCGGCGATGCGGGGTTATACTATGCCAGTGCCGACGAGCAAGGCTCACTGCCCGCGCCAACATGCCCAGTGGTCAATACTTCTGGCGCAGGCGACGCCCTCACCGCGGGTTTGGTT
This sequence comes from uncultured Burkholderiaceae bacterium, assembly GCA_937862845.1. Classification (GTDB taxonomy): domain Bacteria; phylum Pseudomonadota; class Gammaproteobacteria; order Burkholderiales; family Burkholderiaceae; genus Hydromonas. The sequence continues at coordinate 4,454 of CALMCK010000165.1, forward strand.
TATGCCCACGCGCACGGCGGCTCGCTGAAAGACGCCTGCCAGTTTGCCATCGGCTGCGCGACAATGACGCTTGGTGTCGCCGCCACTAACCACCCCTCGCTTTCCAGCAAAGCCGTTCACTCACTCATCTGACCACCATGAAAAATTATTTAGACATCAGCCCAGAAGTCGCCGCCGCCCTCGCAGAAAACCGCCCAGTCGTCGCACTCGAGTCAACCATCATCTCGCACGGCATGCCGTATCCGCAAAACGTGCAAACCGCACTCGAGGTCGAGGCCACTGTTCGCGCCTCAGGTGCGACGCCTGCGACCATCGCCATCATTGATGGTCGCCTCAAAGCAGGCTTGAGCGTCGATGAGATTGAGCAGCTCGGCCAAGCTGGCCACGCCGTCGCCAAAGTCAGCCGCCGTGATTTGCCTTTCATCATCGCCAAACAAGCCATGGGCGCGACCACCGTCGCGACCACCATGATGATTGCGCACATGGCTGGGATTAAAGTGTTCGCCACGGGTGGCATCGGTGGCGCACACCGTGGTGCACAAACCAGTTTTGATGTCTCGGCGGATTTACAAGAGCTCGCCCGCACCCCAGTCGCGGTCGTGTGTGCGGGCGCCAAATCAATTTTAGACTTGGGTTTGACATTGGAGTATCTCGAGACCCACGGCGTGCCAGTGGTCGGCTATCAAACCGCTCTGTTGCCTGCTTTTTTCACACGCGACAGTGCGTTTAAGGTTGACTATCAATTGGACAGCGCCGCACAAATCGCTCAAGCCATGCACGCGGCACGCGCACTGAATCTGTCCGCAGGCATGGTCATCGCCAATCCGATACCCGAACAATACGCCATGCCAACGGCCAGCATTGATGCCGCCATTGAGCAGGCATTGCGCGAAGCGGATGAGCAACAGATATTGGGCAAACAAGCCACACCGTTTTTACTCGCGCGCGTGTGCGAGCTCACGGGCGGCGACAGCCTGTCCTCAAATATTCAACTGGTTTTAAACAACGCCCGCTTGGCCAGCGCCATCGCTGTGGCCTACTGCGCGGGATAAATCATCATGACGACGCCATCACCCATTCTTCGTTACACTTGGCACGGCCAGAACCGCGCAGGACAAGCCGTGACTGGCGTGCTGTATGGTGAGGACAAAAACAGTGTGCGCGAACAGTTGACCCAACGGGGTGTGGTCGCACAGCGCATCGTGGTCAGTCGCGAGCCGTTGTTTCGTGCCGTGACGCAGTCTCAGGTGACGCGCTTTTTGAGCGAACTGGCCACCTTGTACGCCGCAGGCGTGCCTCTACTGCGCATCTTATCGGTGCTGATACACAGTCAAAAAAACAAACACTTTAAAAACGTGATTCAAACCATTCGTCTGGACATCGAGCGCGGCGAGTCACTGCACCGCGCCTTTCGCCATCACCCGCAGGTATTTGATGAGCTCACTTGCAATTTGGTTGAGAGTGGTGAGGCAGCAGGTGAGCTGGACAAGGTGTTGTTCAACATCACACAAACGCAAGAGCGGCGAAAGCAACTCAATACCCAAAT
>CALMCK010000166.1 GCA_937862845.1 uncultured Burkholderiaceae bacterium
CAAGCGCAGTACAACACGGTCATCGGCAACATCAACCTCAAAGCCGCGATTGGCCAATTGCAGGACGACGACGTGCGTTACATCAACCAGCTGCTCAAAGTGAGCCCAGCAACAAAAAATGACACCAGCAACCCCGACCGCACACAAGCCGCGCAGTCAGAACCCAAATCCACTGACAGCACCGTTTTCGCCCAATAAAAACGGGTGGCAGCACATCAAAACCCCACAAAAAACCTCGCACAGCAGCGAGGTTTTTTGTGGGGTTTTGGTTGAGATTGACAGGGTGGGTAAATTAACCAATTTGGCTAAACGCTTTTTTTAAACGCTTAATCAAAGGCTTGTTTAAATATTTAGAATGTCGTGGCCAATGCGCAATGGTTTTATCAATCTCCGCTTTTGCTGCCTTCGCCGCGCCCACATCTCCCTGAGATATCAGCCAAATCGCATGCTCCACACGCGCTTCAAAACCGCCGAAGTTATTCACCAAATACTCAAACTGCGCGCGCGCCGCATCGTTTTTACCTGTCGCTGCCAGTGCCCGCGCCGACAACAGGGTCACATCCTGAACGCGGAATGTGTCGTTTTGTGAGCGAATCTCACGCAGCAATGTCACTGCCTGCACGGCCTGACCGCCCGCAAGCTTCGCCTGTGCGGCGGCCAAACGCACGTCCAAATCGTTGGCAGGTGCGCGCTCCAAACACGCGTCGAATGCCGCCACCGCTTCATCTGTTTTACCCGTCGCGAGCAATGCACTCGCCACACGCATTTGGGCATGCACGGACGGTGTTAGATCATAAGCACGGCGCGCATCGCGCAGCTCTTTGCCAGGATTCAAGATTTTCATCGCCTCCGAAGAGCCGCTGCGCAATGAGTTTTGCAAATGAGAGTTGGGTAAATAGATGGCGAAAAAATACACCACGCTGCCCAAAAATGGAAACATAAACAATACCCACAGCCAATACATCGGCTGGCCATTTCGCATGGCATGTACCGCAAAAAATATCGCCACCAACGCGTGCAAGCCCACGCCATAAATCGTAAAAGTCTGTAAAAACGACTCAAATAAATATTCCATTGTTTTCTCGCAGGTTAAATCGGTCAGTGCGCATTATATATGCTGTGGACGGGGGGAAACTAAAAAACGCCGAGCTTTTGCTCGGCGTTTTGACGTGATGAATCTGATGCACGTGGTGAATTAGGCGGTCAGTCGCAGTCCAGCCGCATCGCGCAGGAGTGCGGCTTTGTCTGTGGCTTCCCATGTGAATTCGGGTTCTTCGCGGCCGAAGTGGCCGTAGGCGGCGGTTTTGCTGTAGATGGGGCGCAGCAGGTCGAGCATTTTGACAATGCCTTTGGGGCGCAGGTCAAAGTGTTCGGTGATGAGGGCGGTGATGCGCTCGTCGGAGATTTTGCCTGTGCCAAAGGTGTCGACCATGATGGAGGTGGGGCGGGCGACGCCGATGGCATACGAAATTTGAATCAAGCAGCGGTCCGCTAAACCTGCGGCGACGATGTTTTTCGCGACATAGCGACCAGCGTAAGCGGCGGAGCGGTCAACTTTAGAGGGGTCTTTGCCTGAAAATGCACCGCCACCGTGTGGGGCTGCGCCGCCGTAAGTGTCGACGATAATTTTACGACCGGTGAGGCCGCAGTCGCCTTGTGGGCCGCCGATGACGAAGCGGCCGGTGGGGTTGACGAGAAACTTGATGTCGCCTTTAATCAAATGCGCGGGGATGATGGGCTTGATGATTTCTTCAATCACGCCTTCACGGACGGTTTCGAGGGAGACGTCGGCTTGGTGTTGCGTTGACAATACGATGGTGTCTACGGCGATGGCGATGCCGTTTTCGTAGCGAATCGTCACTTGTGATTTGGCGTCGGGGCGCAACCATGGCAGGCGACCGTCGCGGCGGATGTCGGCTTGACGCTCGACGAGGCGGTGCGCGAGGTGAATCGGCAGGGGCATGAGCTCGGGTGTTTCGGAGCAGGCGTAACCAAACATGAGGCCTTGATCGCCTGCGCCTTGATCGAGGTTGTCGTCGTGTGCGGCGTTCACGCCCATGGCGATGTCGGGTGATTGTTTGTCGTAGGCGACCAATACCGCGCAGCCTTTGTAATCGATGCCGTAGTCGGTGTCGTCGTAGCCGATGCGTTTGATGGTGTCGCGGGCGATGTCGATGTAGTCAATAACGGCGGTGGTGGTGATTTCGCCGGCAAGGACGACCAGACCTGTGTTGCACAGGGTTTCTGCGGCAACGCGTGCGGTCGGGTCTTGTTCAAGGATGGCGTCGAGAATCGCGTCGGAGACTTGGTCGGCGACTTTGTCTGGGTGTCCTTCGGAGACGGATTCGGAGGTGAATAGGCAGTCTTTGATGCTCATGGATTTTCCTTTAAATGAAAAAATGGAGTGCGCGCTGTTGCGGCAAATCCCGAGCAGCGACGCTTTAACGGTGGAGAACGTGGGTTCTCGCAGTGCTTTTCTTGCCCCGTAAGTTGTCGTTAAACCAGCAAGAGGTGGTATTATAGCGACTTTAGCCGTTTGTTGCAGGGGCTTGAGCACTGCGACGGGTTTTTTGTGGGTTTTTTGCCATGTGGGTACGTTGGTTTTTACGATTGTTATCAATTCTGCCGCTGTCGGTGTTGCATGCGCTGGGCGGCGGCTTGGGGCGACTGGTGTATCGGTACGATGCGCGTTACGGTTCTCGTTTGCGTGACAATGCGCGTCAGGCGGGTTTTGATGATGAGGCGTTTTGCAAAGAAGCGGCTTCGCACATGGGTCGTTCGGTTTTAGAGCTGGGGCATATTTGGACGCCACGTGTTGGTGGTTTGTTGGCGAAGGTTAAGGTCACGGGCTGGGACGAGGTGTTGGCGGCGAAGTCGGCGGGCAAAGGTGTGTTGATGATGACGCCGCATGTCGGCGCATTTGAGTTGCTCTCGTTGTGGATCGGACAACAAGCACCGTTCACCGCGATGTATCGTCCGCCGAAGCAGGCGATGATTGCAGAGGCGATGTTGCAGGGACGACAAAAGTACAATGTCAAAATGGCGAGTGCGGATGTTAAAGGCATTCGCACCATGCTGCGGGCGTTGAAAGCGGGCGAGCTGGTCGGTTTGTTGCCCGATCAAGTGCCGAATTCACAAGGCGAAGCGGTGTTGGTCAATGTTTTTGGTGCGCCAGCGTGGACGATGACGCTGCCCTCGAAATTGCTGCGACAAACCGGTGCTGCGCTGGTGACCATGTCGGCACGGCGCGTCGATGCGCCGCATCGATTTGAGATTGATTTTAATGTGGTGGACTTTGTGCCCACGCTGGACATGGCGGCCGATGCGACGCTGGTCAATGAGCTGATGGCCGAGGTGATACTCAAATCGCCAAGTCAGTATCTGTGGGGGTATAACCGCTACAAAGGCGTGCTGGCCACATCAGAGGAAAAAATTTAATGTGGGGTTCTAAAATCGGCGCATCTATTTTGCGCAGCATGGGGCGCTGGCCACAATGCGTGCGCCACCGCATCGCTGAGTGGGTGGCTGCACTGGCGTACCGCTGGGTCAAGCGCCGCACGCGGGTGGCGCGGATTAATTTGCGCTTGTGTTTCCCTGATTGGAGTGAGGCGCAGATTGAGGACACGGTGCGCATGCATGTGCGTTATTTCGCGCATGGTTTGGTTGATCGCAGTTTGTTTTGGTTTGGTGATTTAAATGCGTTTGATCAAAATGTCATAAAAATCGACGAGCATTATTTGCACGATGCCATCGCCCAAAATCGGCCAGTTATTATTCTGGCACCGCATTTTATTGGACTTGATATTGGTGGTTTGCGGGTGAATTTTGACCGCGAAATGGCAACCATGTATCAAAAGCAAGTCAATCCTGTGTTCGATGACTTAATCAAAGAAGGGCGCGCGCGCTCTGGACAGGCACATTTGTATTCGCGGCATGATGGCGTGCGCGGTCTGGTGAAGTTGTTGCGACGAAACATCCCGCTGTATTATTTGCCCGACATGGATTTTGGGGTGGACGATGGCATATTCGCACCATTTTTTGGTGTGCCTGCTGCGACGTTGACGGCATTGCCAAAATTAGCAAAACTCACCAACGCACTCATTGTGCCCTGTGTGACGCGGATGGACAAAGACGCGCTGGCGCGTGGACACACTTTATACCGCGCGCAATTTTATCCTGCGTGGGACGGCTATCCTGGCGATGATGAGGCGGCGGCGGTGCGTGAGATGAATCAGTTCATCGAACAACGCATCATCGAGGAGCCCGCACAGTATCTGTGGATGCACAAACGATTTAAAACGCGGCCCGAAGGCGAAGCGAGTTTTTATAGAAGAGAAGACGAGTCATAGGAGCGAATATGAAACTTAAATTCACCAAAATGCACGGCGCTGGCAATGACTTCATCGTCATCGATGCGATGAATCAAGATGTCTCACGATTGGGCGCAGAAGATTGGCGCGCGCTCGCCGATCGTCATTTTGGCATCGGCGCGGATCAGATTTTATTGGTTGAAAAACCCAAGACGGCCAAAGTGGATTTTAAATACACCATTTACAATCAAGACGGCTCTCGAGTCGAGAATTGCGGCAATGGCGCGCGTTGCTTTGTCAAATATGTGCACGAAAAAAGCTTGAGCGATAAAAAAGAAATCGCGGTGCAAATC
>CALMCK010000167.1 GCA_937862845.1 uncultured Burkholderiaceae bacterium
CGTGATTCACCTCTTTAATAGAGGTGAATGTCATACTTTTTACCCAGTCAGGCATGGCTGTGCAGTTGGCTATGAAATTTTCTCTCATCTCAATGGCTTTTTCTTGAGGAATACGTTTGCTCAGCAGGCTAAATTCTTCAAAGTGTTCAAGGAAAATATTTCTCATTACGCTTTCGCATTTTTCAATTAACTCAATCAGGTAGAAGCCAAATGCAGTATGGGATACCGCGCCGCTACGGATGGTTACAGGAGATGGAGAGATGATAAGCGGAAAACCATCTTTAATATGCGCTGCGGAGCTAATGTCGAGGCCTCTATGTATTATGCTGTTTCGGAGTTCTCGGAGATAAGAGTAGTTTTTCTCACCGTCTGGAAATTTGTCAAAACTTAATTTTTTGTAAAGTAAATCCCGAAACTGAATATTGTTAGTGTATTCTTTTTCTAAAAATAACTCAGTCGCGGACAGTAAGCCTGCAAAGTACTGAGAATAATATTGCCGCAAATCTATTTGATTTTCGACCGAGAGTTGGCAGCGTAATACTAGTGCATTGCGCAATGAAATATTTTTAAGTTCAAAATACCACTTTACTGCTGACAGCATTTCAGATATTCGAATAATGTTTTCCATGGCAACACCCTTTTAAGGTCGCGGTTCATATAACTTTTTTTTAAGTGGCTTGCTTAAGCAAGTCTGAGTGAGTCGATTGTACCGAGTATCCTATCGAAGCTTTCCTTGCACAGCTGGAACCAAAACAACTTGCGGCTTTTATTCAGCATTTCGCGCTTGAAAGATCTTCTTAAACAAACGCTCAAAGGTCTCGGTGAACTGCACCGCGATTATCGCGGTCATCATGAGCGTCGCGCCAATTAAGTTGCGTGCGTTTAATGGATCGTTGAGCACATACCAACCCGCGAGCGCGCCAAAAACTGACTCCAAGCTCAAAATAATTGCAGCAATATTCGGTGAAACCGTGCGCTGGCCATACACCTGCAACATAAATGCAATGCCGCCCGAGAGCACACCGGCGTAAATCAGCGAAAACAAAGCAGGTTTGATGTTGGCAATCGGTGTAACGGGATCGATCACGCTGGTGAGGATGGCGCTGATGACAAAGCAGACAAACATCTGCGCCAGAGTGATTTGCAGCGCGCGGCCTTTATTACCGAAATGGTTCATCAACCCAACATGCGCCGCCCAAACAAACGCACTGACCAGCACCCAAGTATCGCCACTTGAAATGGCCAAGACATTGTCTTTCGTGCTCAAAAAGAACAACCCCATCGCCGCCAATGCACTCATTGCCAGTTGCCATGCGTGCAGACGCACGCCGAACACCATGCGGGTGAAAAACGGCACGAGCACGACATACAAGCCCGTGATGAAACTGGCATTTGAGGTGGTGGTGTGTTTGATGCCGATTTGTTGCAGCGTGATGCCTGTGCAGAGTATCGCGCCGAGCATTGAGCCGTAAATGAGCTCGTCGCGGGTCAGCCACGGCCCTGCATGCGCCTGACGGCTGCGCCGCCACATGATGAGCAGCATCAAGGTGAGTATTGAGAACGCGAAACGCAATGTGTTGAACAACAAAGGCGGGACGTGGTCCATCGCTGTTTTTTGGAATAAAAACGTGGTGCCCCAAATAAAGGCACACAACCACAGCGCGACGGTTGCGTTTTTATGGTGGGCAGTGGTTTGCGGCATGATGTCCTATCAAATAAGCAAGCGTTTGTTGTCGATACAATGCAAAAATCAACGACATTTGTCGTTGATGCTGGACTTAATTGAGGGTGATTCTAAAGACAGAACGGCCAACCCATGCGCCACGGCTTCAGCTTCGTGGACAGTGCGGGCGTATCTTAACTGAAGGATTTATGTGGGTCAAGACAGGAAAATACCTATCAATCCGAGATGATGTCGTCTGAAATGATGGTGTCTGATGTCACGCGCATTTTTAGATCGCATACCTTGGATGCATCATAGGGTTTGATTGCGGCGTAGTCTTCAGCGAGTTGCGTGAGTTCTTCGGCAAAGTTGTCCTTCACCATGCGGTAGTAGCGAATGCCGACTTCTTTTTTTTCATAATCAATAAAGCCAATGCCAATCGGAACTGCGGCCGCACGCGCGATGTGATAAAAACCACTTTTGATGTAAGGGCGATGGCTGCGCGTACCTTCTGGCGCGATGGCCAGCCAGCATTTGGTGTGTTTGAGCATGGCGTGCGACAGCGCGGTGACGTTGTTTTGACCGCCTTGACGCGACACGCCGATGGCGCCGAGCATGCGCATGAAAATACCGAGAGGAAAGAAAAATAGGCTGCTTTTCGCGACCCAACGCAACTCAAAGCCAACCGAGAACTTCCACAGAACGCTGTAGAAAAAATCCCAATTAGAAGTGTGCGGGTAGGCGATGATGATGCCGTGTGGACTGGGTGGTGGCGTGTGAATCGGGGTCCAGCCCAGCGCCTTGAGCCAACGGGTGGCAAGCCATTTCATGAGCTTCTTTCTTTAGAAGTGTTTTATTTTGATAGAACGCATCAGTAAGTGCGAACGAGCGTTAAGTATTGTTACGTAACACATCTTGATTTTGCCACGTTTGTAGCAATGGCGCAATGGTTTCGCACCTTTTTTGAAATAAAACTTCAGGAATCTTCGCAGGTTCAGACTCAAATCGCGCCACAATCGGCGCCACGTCCATACTTTGCACTGCGGCGAGCAGCATTTGCCAGCCTTCAAACCAAGGGGTGGGCATTGTTGGAAACTTTCCGCCACGTCCCCATGTGTCGGCCTGTGTGGCGCGCAAGAGCTCGATAAACCGCTCTGGACGGCGCAGTGCGTCGCAGCGTTTGAAAACATCCATCACGGTGCTTGCGGTCAACTCGGGCAAGTAGTAAAACATCGTGTGGTCGCGCGCCAGTTTTTGGGCGAATTCGTTGCAATCACGTGGCACTTTAAGCCGTTTGGACAGAGCGTCGGTCAGTGGCACACCGCGCTGCTCGTGTCCGAGGTGGCGGGGTAAAATGTCCGCTGGGGTATTGCCTTTACCCAAATCGTGGCACAGCGCGCCATAACGCGCCTCCAAACTCAAGCCCAAAGCGGCCGATTTATCCAACACCATCAGCACATGCACGCCTGTGTCGATTTCTGGGTGATAATCTGCGCGCTGCGGTACGCCAAACAACGCATCGACTTCAGGCAGCCATTGCGCGAGCAGTCCGCATTCCCGCAGCACTTCAATCATCCGCGACGGCGTGGTTTCCATCAGGCCGCGCGAGAGCTCTTGCCAAATGCGCTCGGGCACCAGTGCGGCGGTTTCGCCTTGGGCGACCATGTTTTGCATGAGGGTCATGGTTTCGGGGGCGACTGTAAAATCAGCCCAACGCGCGGCAAACCGAGCCACACGCAAAATTCGCACAGGGTCTTCGACAAAAGCAGGGGAGACGTGGCGCAGAATTTTGTTTTGTAAATCAGCCAAGCCGCCGTAAGGGTCTGTCAACTCACCCAAAGAGCCATCGTCGAGTAACTCTCGTGCCATGGCATTGATGGTTAAATCACGGCGCGCCAAGTCCTCAACCAACGTCACATCCGGAGCGTAATGCACGGCAAAGCCTGTGTAGCCTTGACCAACTTTGCGCTCGGTGCGCGCGAGGGCGTACTCGGCATGGGTCCTCGGGTGCAAAAACACAGGAAAATCCTTGCCCACAGGCGTGAAGCCATCGGCCAACATGGCCAGTGGCGTGCTGCCGACAACGACATAGTCGATGTCATTTGAAGGTTGGCCGAGCAGCGCATCGCGGACGGCGCCGCCGACGTGGTGGACTGTTTGTTTCATGATGTGTTTCTAACTGTTTATCTGAAAAATAACATTGTCGCATCGGCAGAGCGGCGGCGCACGACAATTTAAAAAGGTGTGTGGGGATGCGGCTATAAAAAATCGCACAGCGAGGCTGTGCGATTTTAATCAAAGTCAATCAAGACCAACATGCAGTGTTAAGGAGAGACGGTGCTCATCACGTTTTTGAGCGATGGCGCGGAGCCGTCGAGCATCAAATGATAGTAGACCATGTTGGACATGACGTTTTTGACATAGTCACGGGTTTCAGAAAACGGAATGGTCTCTGCATAAATCGCGCCATCGACACTGCGGCTGAGCGTGCGACGCCACTGTGGGGGACGACCTGGGCCAGCATTGTAGCCTGCTGAGGCGAGTGGCAGTGAGCCGCCGAGCTGGTCGCGGGTTTGGCCAAGATAGGCGGTGCCGAGCTGGATGTTGGTGTCGATGTCGTAGATTTGATTGTCTGTGAAATTGGTCAAACCAATGCGACGGGCGACCAGTCGAGCGGTGCCTGGGATGATTTGCATGAGGCCGTTCGCATTGGCGCTGGATTGGGCGAATGTGACAAAGCGCGATTCTTGGCGAATGATGCCATAGGCCCATGCTGGCGTGATGCCAGCATCGGCGGCGCGACGGTTCATGATATTCAAGTAAGGCGTTGGGTAACGTTGCTTGAAGTTGAACTCTGACTGTGTGCGGTCGGAGGTGTTGATCATGCGGTCGAGAAAACCGATTTTGTGGGCGTATTCGGCCGATGCGAGCAGCTGACGGTCGTTCATGCCGCGCAATGGGAAATTCCACTCGCGGTTGTATTCAAGAATCATGTTGAGCGCTTTGAATTTTCGAGCGCGTTCAAAGCCTTGATTGCGGGCGGCGACATTGATTTCTTCTTTTGTCGATGGTGCGGCAGCGGGCGGTAAGCTGACTTTTTGGCCGAGTTCTTCTTTAGATAAAATCCCGTAAAAATCAATGGAGCCTGCGGCTTGGCGGTATTGAGCGGCGGCCGATGTTTTGTCTCCCTGTGCGGCGTAGGCGCGGCCGCGCCAGTATTGCCAAACGGAGGTGTTTTGTTCATCATGGGTCATGCGGTCAATGGCGGTGGCGACGAGCTGCCAGTCGCCTGAGCGCATACCCGCACGGGCTTGCCAGCCGAGCACATCATCGGGCAGGTCGAGCTGCTTGTATTGCTGATATGCGTTACGGTAGTACGTCGCGGCGTCTGAGCGTGCTTGACGAGAAGCGCTGTAGCCATAGTAGGCTTGAGCCAGAGC
>CALMCK010000168.1 GCA_937862845.1 uncultured Burkholderiaceae bacterium
TATGTGGGCATGACCCGCGCCCGCCAGCAGCTCACCCTGGCGCTGCTGGCTGTGGTGGTGGGCCTTATTGTCCTAAAACTCACTGCACCCAAAGCCGAGTCGGAAGAAAAAGTGGCCTTAACAGTGGCCATCGAAAAAGTGCAAACCAGCAATTTGCCACAACTCATCGATGCCAACGGCGATGTGAAAGCTTGGGAAGAAGCCGTCATCGCTGCGCAAACCTCGGGCTTGCGCATCTCGAAAGTGTTTAAGGACGTTGGCGACACGGTGAAAAAAGATGAGGTACTCGCGGAGTTTTCAGCAGAAAGCGTCAACGCCCGTGTCAAAGCACAGCAGGCGAGCGTCACTGAAGCGAAAGCTTTGCTCGCACAAGCCGTTGCCGACATGAAAGGCGCTGACCGCCTCAAGGCAGCGGGTGCGATTAGCCAACAAAAATACCTGCAACTTCAAGTCGCACGCACTTCTGCGCAAGCACGACTGGATGTGGCGCGGGCGCAGCTCACGGTGGAAAACATCGGTTCGAGTCAAACCAAACTTCGTGCGCCTGACAGCGGTGTGATTTCATCCAAAACGGTTGTGACAGGGCTGGTGCCTGCACCAGGTCAAGAATTGTTTAAACTCGTTCGCCAAGGCCGCATCGAATGGCATGCGCAGGTCACTGCTGAGCAGCTCGGACAGTTGCAAGTGGGCATGGCGGCGCAGGTGCTTTCACTGGACGGCCAAGTGCTCAAAGGCACTGTGCGCAGTGTGTCGCCCACGTTGGATGAAAAAACCCGCAATGGCACTGTGATTGTCAGCATTCCGAGCGACGAGGGTTTGCGTGCGGGCATGTTTGCCAAAGGCTCGATAATGCTGGGCGAGGGCAATGCTTTGACCGTGCCCGAGAGCGCAGTGGTTCAGCGCGATGGCTTTGGTTATGTGTTTGTGGTTGACTCGAGCAACATCGCCAAACGCATTCAAGTCGAGACAGGCCGCCGCGAAAATGGTCGGATTGAAGTGAAATCGGGTTTGAGCGAGGCCCAGTCAGTGGTCGTTAAAGGCGCAGGTTTTCTCAAAGATGGCGATAAAGTTGGCATCGGCGCAAACGATGGCACAACAGCGAAACCTGCCGCCAAACCTGTCACAGAATAATTTCATCAACCATGATTCATGACATCATGAATCATGGTTTGTCACGCCACGAGGCGGCCATGGCCGCTCTCGAGCAAAACAAACTCACAAGGAAACCACGCAATGAATTTTTCTGCGTTGTCGATTAAAAACCCCATCCCAGCCATATTGCTGTTCATCCTACTCACGCTCGCAGGCTTGATCGCTTACCGTGGCCTCAATGTGCAGGACTTCCCCGACATCGAGCTGCCGATGATTACCGTCAGCGCAGGCCTAGAAGGCGCAGCACCTGCCCAGCTCGAAACCGAAGTCGCACGAAAACTTGAAAACAGCGTGGCGAGCTCGTCAGGTGGCAAGAACACCTACACCACCATCATCGATGGCAGTGTCACGGTCATGGTCGAGTTTGTCCTCGAAAAAGACAGCAATGAAGCACTCGATGATGTGCGCAATGCGGTCTCCGCAGTCAAAGCAGACTTGCCTGCAGATGTGCGTGACCCTGTTGTCTCTAAAGCATCAACAGCAGGTCGCCCCGTCATCACCTATGCGCTGTCTTCCACGCAAATGAGTGAGGAATCCTTGTCATGGTTCATCGACAACGATGTGAAAAAGCGCGTGCTCAATGTCGAAGGTGTCGGTGGTGTGCGTCGCTTAGGCGGTGTGAGCCGTGAGATTTCTGTGACGCTCGATGCGAATAAAATCAATGCCATGGGTGTGACGGCCGCAGAGATTTCTCGACGCTTGCGTCAGGTTCAACAAGAGTCACCCAGCGGACGTGGCGATGTGGCCGGTGCCGAGCAATCTGTGCGAACGGTGGCGACACTCAAGTCGGCGGCTGAAATCGGCGCATTGAGCATTCCTTTGAACGACGGGCGCACCATCCGACTCGATGAGGTGGCGACGGTTGCAGACAGCACGGCGCAGCGCAGCTCAATCGTATTGCTCAATGGCAAACCCGTCGTCGCATTCGAAGTCATGCGCAGCAAAGGCGCCAGTGAGGTCGATGTGGCCAAAGGCGTCGATGCGCAAATGGCAGAGTTGAGCAAAACACATCCCGAAGTGGTTCAGGTTAAAGCCATCGACAATTCTGAACCTGTCGCAGAGAACTTTAAAGGTTCGATGGAGTTGTTGTACGAAGGCGCACTTTTAGCGGTGATTGTGGTGTTCTGGTTTTTGCGTGATTGGCGTGCGACATTTGTCGCGGCGACGGCACTGCCTTTATCGATTATCCCAGCCTTTCTTGGCTTGCAGTATTTTGGCTTCACCCTCAACACGGTGACCTTGCTTTCGATGGCGCTGGTGGTGGGGATACTTGTGGACGATGCGATTGTCGAGATTGAAAACATCACGCGGCACATCCAGATGGGTAAGTCGCCGTTTGCCGCAGCGATGGAGGCCGCAGATGAAATCGGTTTGGCGGTGATTGCCACGACGTTTGCGCTGGTTTCGGTGTTTTTGCCGACGGCATTTATGTCTGGGATTGCGGGTAAATTCTTTAAGCAATTTGGCTGGACTGCCGTGTTGGCGATTTTGGCCTCGCTGCTGGTCGCTCGCCTGCTCACGCCGATGATGTCGGCGTATATGCTCAAACCCAAAAACCATGAACCCAAACCCGATGGCGCGCTCATGCTGGCGTATATGCGCGCGGTCAAATGGTGTTTGAGCCATCGAAAATTGACGCTGCTGTATACAAGTTTGTTTTTTATTGGTTCTATTATGATAGTGCCGCTTTTGCCGTCAGGGTTTGTGCCACCCTCTGAT
>CALMCK010000169.1 GCA_937862845.1 uncultured Burkholderiaceae bacterium
AAGCATGGACAAGTTCCATGCTTTTTTAATGATTAGCCCGTGTTAAGTAGCCGCAGACTGCTACAATATCGCTTTACTTTATTAGATGAAACACCATGTCACACACACACGCCATCCGCATCACTGAGTTGCGATTACCACTGGACCATGACGCCGATGAGTTGTTGCCTGCGGTTGCGGCGCGTTTGGGTATTTCGCTGGATGATGTGATTGAGTTCACGTTGTTTAAGCGCAGCTATGATGCGCGGGGTAAGTCGACGCAGATTTTGTTGAGTTATACAGTGGATGTGGTGGTTCCTCATCCGGAGGCTGTTTTACAAAAACATTTGAATGACAAAAACATCGGCGCGACGCCCGACACGTCTTATCATTTTGTCGGTCATGCGAATGATTTATCGAATGCGAAGAAGCGGCCTGTGGTGATTGGTTTTGGCCCGTGTGGGATTTTTGCGGCTCTGATTTTGGCGCAAATGGGGTTGAAGCCAATCGTGCTTGAGCGCGGTCAAGCGGTGCGCCAGCGCACGCAGGACACTTGGGGTTTGTGGCGTAAAAACGTGTTGAACCCTGAGTCGAATGTGCAATTTGGTGAGGGCGGTGCGGGGACTTTTTCGGATGGAAAGCTGTACAGTCAAATTAAAGATCCGAAGTTTTACGGGCGTAAAGTGCTCAATGAGTTTGTAAAGGCGGGTGCGCCAGAAGAGATTTTATACGTGGCCAAGCCACACATTGGCACGTTTCGATTGGTCTCGATGGTTGAAAAAATGCGGGCGGAGATGATTGCGCTGGGTGCGGAAATTCGCTTTGGCGCGCGGGTTGAGGATGTCTTGATTGAAGCGGGGCAGGTGCAGGGTGTGCAGTTGGCGGATGGCGAAATCATTGAGTCGAAGCACGTCGTGCTCGCGCTGGGGCACAGTGCGCGCGATACGTTTGAGATGCTGCATGCGCGGCGGGTGTTTATGGAGCCGAAGCCGTTTTCGATTGGTTTTCGCATCGAACATCCGCAATCATTGATTGATAAAGCACGGTTTGGCAAATACGCGGGGCATCCGATTCTCGGTGCGGCGGATTATAAGCTGGTGCACCATGCGAGCAATGGGCGCGCGGTGTACAGCTTTTGCATGTGCCCTGGCGGCACGGTGGTGGCGGCGACGTCCGAGCCGAATCGTGTGGTGACCAATGGCATGAGCCAGTATTCTCGTAATGAACGCAATGCCAACTCGGGCATTGTCGTCTCGATTAACCCGTCGGATTATCCCGCAGACTCGCCTGACAATGCTGCGCTCGCGGGCATTGAGTTTCAACGATTTTGGGAAAGCCGGGCATTTGAGCTTGGCGGTGGCGACTACTCAGCGCCCGCTCAGCTCGTCGGTGATTTTGTTGAAGGCCGATCCTCAAGCGTGCTCGGCTCGGTCGTGCCATCGTATAAACCTGGTGTGAAACTCGGTAGTCTCGATGCGAGTTTGCCTGATTACGCCATTGAGGCGATACGTGAAGCTTTGCCAAAATTTGAGAAGCAAATCAAAGGTTACTATCTCAACGATGCTGTGCTCACAGGCGTCGAAACCCGCACCTCGTCGCCGCTGCGTATCACGCGAGATGCACAGATGCAAAGTTTAAATGTCAAAGGTCTGTATCCAGCAGGAGAGGGCGCAGGCTACGCGGGTGGGATTTTATCAGCGGGCGTGGATGGGATTAAAGTCGCGGAAGCATTGGCGGCGAGTTTGTTGAGCTGAGCCGAAACCATGCCGTTCAAATACCTCGCCCATTATTCGCCGCACCTGCAAAATCAAGTCAAGCAACTCATAGCAGAGCAAAAACTCGACGCGTATCTGCAATCAAAATACCCCGATACACACGCCGTTAAAACCGACAAAGCGCTGTACCAATACGCCACCGAACTCAAAAAAAACCATCTCAAAAACGCACCCAACCTCGATAAAGTCCAATACGACAACAGCATCGGACTCACCCATCGCGCGCTTGGGCTGAACACCGCCATCTCCCGCGTCCAAGGCGGAAAACTCGTCGCAGCCAAAGAAATTCGTATCGCCAGTTTGTTTAAAAATGCACCCGCAGAATTTCTCAAAATGATTGTCGTGCATGAACTCGCGCATCTGAAAGAGCGCAACCACGACAAAGCGTTTTATAAGTTGTGCTTGCACATGCAACCCGATTATCATCAGGTTGAATTTGATGTGCGGGTCTATCTCACGGGGTTGGATGTGGCAAAGCAGTCTTTGGCTTGATGCGATTTACAGTTGTTTGGCACGCGTCTGTTTGTCGTGTTTCTGTGAAAAACGACTCAATTGTTGGCAAAAATTATGATTTATTTTTTTTAATTTGCTTGACTTTTTTGGCAGGTGCTTCGATTTGAAAATGGCATTGAATGCGCTCGTTCCGAGCGCATTTTTCCAATACTTTACAATCTGTGGCCTCGGCGAAAAATGAGGCGAAAATATGGCACACGCGCGCTTCTGCGCGTGCAGAGGTGGCGGCTGGACAGGTGTGGTTGCTGATGAGAAATGTGCCATCGGCTTGTTTCACAAGCTGTGTGCTGGCGCCGAGCGCATCGGCGACTGCCATGGCGGCCTGTATTTTATCCTCGGGTTCTGATAAGTTCGAAGGAATGCTTGAACGAGCCATATTGCGCCCTGTGTTCTCAAGCAACTCGAGCATGGTAGCTTCGCCATGACTTATTTTGATTTGAGCCAGTAGCGCTGTGAATAAAGGTTGATAAGCAAGTGAGTCAATGTCCTCTGTGCCCGCGGCGGCCTCGTAAGCGATGGATGGTTTGCCCACTTGACCGATGCGTGGGGTATGTGATGCGCGCACATGCCCTGCTGCAACCAATTGTTTGAGCTGTAAGCTGACCGCTGTGCGCGTGATGCCGAGCTGGCTGCAGAGCTGTGCGATGGTGAGCGGGGCTTGGCGGACAGCGGCCAGAATGTGTGATTTTGTGTGCATGGCTGTGAGGGGGTGTGGTTGATTTCAGCGTGAATTATAACGCACTGTCTAAATAATGCATATTACAACAATAAAAATAATTACGACATGCTTTATTGACGTAATTGATTTGCCAGCGTAAAATACAATTATTCACAGGAGAATAACGATGACCACCGAAATCTTGCACCACAACGCCCAAAACTTATCGGACCGCTTTGCTTTTGGCTTCACCAAACTGTTGCGTTTTGTCGCAGACACATTTTTTGCCAAGCGATATGGCCATCGAGCGGTGATTTTAGAAACCGTCGCAGCGATTCCAGGTATGGTGGGTGGGACTTTGCAACATCTCAAATCCTTACGCAAGGTTAAACAAGACCATGGTTGGATAAAAACCTTGCTCGATGAAGCGGAGAATGAGCGCATGCATTTGATGACGTTCATAGAAATCGCACAGCCCAATGCGTTTGAACGCTTTGTCATCATCATGGCGCAAGGCATTTTTTACAATATGTTTTTTGTTGTCTATCTGCTGTCACCTCGCACGGCTCATCGAATTGTCGGATACTTTGAAGAAGAAGCCGTGGTCAGCTACACTGCTTTTTTAAACGCAATTGATGCAGGGCACATCGAAAATGTGGCTGCGCCACAAATCGCCATTGATTACTGGAATCTTGCAGCGGATGCGCGCTTGCGCGATGTCGTGCTGGTGGTTCGTGAGGATGAAGCAGGGCATCGGGATGTCAACCATGCTTTTGCCAATGAACTCAATGCTTGATGTTTTATTGTTCGCTGTGACGTTTGTATCTTGCTGCAGTGAGTTCTAAATGGATTGAATCGTTGACGCAATGAAGTTTGATTGATACAAAAGGAGTTGAAAATGTCTGATGCCACACTTGTCCCAAACAACAGTTTGATGACAGCGACACCACAAGAAGGCCGTGAGTTGGCGATTAAAATGGCGCGACTGGTGATTAAAGCCACGCAACCAGACAGTGCCGTGCGTGAGCAGCTGCGCCCTGTCTATGCAGAAGATGCAGGCATGCTGCTGCAAGTCGCACAAATCGTGGCCACCGAATATGCCACCATCGCAGCGGCCAATCATTACTGGCGGGCGGTATAAATCATGCGCCCAGACTCACCGCACATCAGCAAAGAAAAAATCTCCGAAGTGGTGGATGCATTTTATGAACGTGTCCGTGTTCACCCTGTTTTGAGTGAGCCATTTTCAGTCGTCCGTGACTGGCCGCACCATAAAGAAATCATCACACATTTTTGGTGGGTGCAGTTGGGCGGAGCACGCTACATGGATTATCAATACCACGTCGCACCCAAACACCGAGAAGTGGGGTTTACACCTGAATTATTGAATGGGCACTGGTTGCCTTTATTCAGAACAACGGTTCGCGAGACCGTCGATCCAGAGCTGGCGGATATTTGGCTCGAGCAAACCGAGAGGATAGGGCGTTCATTGCACATGATGCATGATTTTTGGAAGGAAAAAGAAAAAGAAAGCTCACAATAATCTCGTGCGCATCTCACCGCTTTTTGAGTGCATGTGCGCCTTGTGTGTGTTTGCCTAGAGTTGCAAAAGTTGTTGAAAGTCTTGTGAAGAATAATAGAAAACCGCCGTTTATGAGAACGGCGGTTTTTCATTGTGACGGAGAGAAAACGGATTATTTATCCAACCCAGCCAAACACGTGTATTTAATTGTCACATAGTCTTCAATGCCATACTTTGAACCTTCACGGCCGAGGCCTGATTGTTTGACACCGCCGAATGGCGCGATTTCTGTGGAGATGAGGCCAGAATTGACGCCGACCATGCCGTATTCGAGGGCTTCGGAGACGCGGAAGATGCGGCCGATGTCGCGCGAGAAGAAGTAGGAGGCGAGGCCAAATTCGGTGTCATTGGCGTATTTGACAACTTCTTCTTCGGTGGAAAAGCGGAACAATGGCGCCATGGGGCCGAAGGTTTCTTCGCGGGCGACGGCCATGTTTTGCGTGACGCCTGTGAGAATGGTGGGCTCAAAGAATGAGTGACCGAGGGCGTGGCGTTTGCCGCCGAGCAGTACTTTGGCGCCTTTGGCCAATGCGTCGGCGATGTGCTCTTCGACTTTTTCCATGGATTTTTCGTCAATCATTGGGCCTTGAGTGACACCGTCATCGACGCCGTTACCGACTTTGAGTTTGCCGACGGCGATGGCGAGTTTTTCGGCGAAGGCGTCGTAAACGCCGTCTTGCACATACAGTCGATTGGCGCAGACGCAGGTTTGACCAGCATTGCGGTATTTGGATGCAATCGCGCCTTCGACGGCGGCGTCGAGATCTGCGTCGTCAAATACGATGAAAGGTGCATTGCCGCCGAGCTCCATCGAGACTTTTTTGACCGTGCCTGCGCATTGCTCCATGAGCACGCGGCCAACTTCGGTCGAGCCTGTGAAGGTGAGTTTGCGCACGGTTGGGTTTGATGTGAATTCTGCACCGATGACGCGTGCTCATGGAGCAATGC
>CALMCK010000170.1 GCA_937862845.1 uncultured Burkholderiaceae bacterium
GAGCGGTCTGCACCGCCCATCATTATAGCCGAATCGGCTGACTTTTTTTGTATCGATTAAGGAGCTGCAGCAGGTGCTGGCGCTGTTTTTTGCTTCAGCACTTCCGCCGCCGCTTCTGGTGTGAGGCGCTTGCCTGCCATAAAGTCTGTCACTGCATTGATTTCGGCATCGGTCATGCGTTTGGCAATGTCGGACATGATGGGGCTATTTTTGCGCGCGTCTTCACGGAATGCGAGGAGTTGATTGGCCATGTAATCAGAGAATTGACCCGCCACAAGAGGAAATGCTTTCGCACCTGCGCCGAGCTTGCTGGCGTTGAACATGCCTTGGCCTGTCGGGCCGTGACAACCTGCGCACGCCGGCACACCTTTGGCCACGATGCCGCCGCGATAGATGTTTTGACCCAGTTCCAACGTGCTTTCACTGCTGGCCGTTTCCAAAGAGGTGAGTTTTTGACTGGAGAACCACAGCGCGAGACTTTGTGCATCCTTCTCAAATTCTTTTGGGTCGCTTGAGAGCATGGCCACTTGAGCGCCCATTTGTGAGATGACTTTTTTGCCGCCTTCGTATGAGTTCAAACGCAGCGGATCGACACCTGCTTCAGCGGCTTTAAAGTCGTGCAGCTGCTTGAGCAGGTAACCCTCATGTTGGCCTGCCAGCTTGGGGTAGGCTGCGGCGATGCTGTTACCGTCGGCTTGATGGCAGGCGACACAGATACCAGCTGCAATCAAACGACCGCGCTCCATGCCAACATCCATGCCTTGCACGGACTTGATGTCAAACACCGCTGCCACGGGTGCGGCGGCGGCAGAGACGACGGCTTCTGCAGCAGTGGGCACTGCGGGGGCGGCAGTTTGTGCGGTTTGTTTTTGTTGGGCGATGGCGACACCAGCAACCAATGCGAGTGCGGCGAGTAAGTAGGAATAAGAACGTTTCATGTCAACCTTACGGAGGTGGTCTAAATTTAAGATAAATAATGGACATCATTGTACAATAAGCGCTGCGATAAACCAAGCGTTAAACCATGTCGTTTGCAAGGTTTCGTTTGTTTTTTATTTTTAAGGTTTTTATGTCTATTTTGCACCACAGCACTTTTTTCACCACAGTCAATCACATCAAGGATTTGCCGCAGACCGCGCACCCAGAAATTGCCTTTGCGGGTCGCTCTAACGCAGGTAAATCAAGCGCCATCAATGTGCTGTGCAATGAAAAACGCCTTGCTTTTTCGAGCAACACGCCGGGCCGCACCCAGCATATCAATTACTTCACGGTCGGTCGCCGTGGTGAAACCTACGGTTATTTGGTCGATTTACCGGGTTATGGTTACGCCAAAACACCGTTGGCTGTGAAAAACCATTGGAATGAATTGCTGGGCATTTATATGCAAGAACGCGACCAACTCAAGGGTTTGGTGCTGATGATTGACATCCGCCGTGGTTTCACGCCGTTGGACATCGAAATGGTCAACTGGTTTTCACCGCTCGCCAAACCGATTCACATTTTGCTGACCAAATGCGACAAACTGTCACGCAATGAAGCCAAGCAAACCCTGTTTGCGGTTGAGAAAGAGCTCAAAATGATGGCAGGCGAATGGGGCACAGTGCAGTTGTTTTCATCGACCAACCGTGTCGGACTGGAAGAAGCGACCGAGGTCATTGGTGGCTGGATAGAAAAATGGCGCATCGAGACACCTGTCGATTCACCTTCGTCTTGAAAAAACACAAGTCGCCCATATTTTCATCTGACACACTGATTAACTTTGTCATAAAGGACAAGCCATGGTTCCCCATCTGCGCACTGCACTCACTGGACCTCTCGCCGAGTTAGAAGTCAAAATGCTCGGCGCGACGCCGATGATTGAGCGCTGGTTTCGCATGGAGTGGCAAGAGCACACGCCGCCTTTTTACAGCTCTGTCGATGTGCGCAATGCGGGTTTTAAGCTCGCGCCTGTGGACACGAATTTATTTCCCGGTGGTTTTAATAACCTCGCTGAAGAAATGTTTCCGCTCGCCACACAAGCGGCGATGGCGGCAATCGAAAAATACTGCCCCGACGCGCGCAACATCATCATCGTCCCCGAGCTGCACTCACGCAATCCGTTTTATTTACAAAACGTCGCGCAGCTCTCTAAAATCATGCGCCTGACAGGCCTCAATGTGCGACTGGGCAGCTTGGATGATGACATCACAGCGCCGACTGAGATTGCGCTGGCCGATGGCCAAACCCTCACCATTGAGCCGCTCGAGCGCAACGGCCGCCGCCTCACTTTAGGGCACGGCACGTTTGACCCTTGCACCATTTTGCTCAACAATGATTTATCAAGCGGCTCACCCAACATCCTTGAAAACATCAAAGAACAAACCCTGCTGCCGCCGTTGCACGCAGGCTGGACGGTGCGCCGCAAGTCTCAGCATTTTAAGGCTTATGACGAAGTCGTCAAAAAATTCGCCAAGGCACTCGACCTTGATTCATGGCTGATCAACCCCATGCACACATTGGTCTCTGACTTTGACGCCAGCAATGCCGCCAGCGAACAAGCGCTCGCCCACGCTGTCGAATCCATGTTGAAAAAAATCACCAAAAAGTACAAAGAATACGGCATCACCGAGCAACCATTCGTCATGATTAAACCCGACGCAGGCACATCTGGCAACCGAGTCATCACGGTGCACAGTGCGGCCGAGCTCAAAAGCCTCAAGCCCACACAAGGTGACTTGTTGATTCAAGAAGGCGTGCCCAGCATCGAGACGGTGGAACAACACACCGCAGAGCCGATTGTCTATATGATTGACCGCTATGTCGTCGGCGGCTTTTATCGCACCAACTCAGAATGCGGCGCGCATGACAACCTCAAAGCTGCGGGCATGGGTTTTGCCCCCATGCCTTTCGTCAAAGAATCCGAGCGTCGCGCCGATGATTTGGGTTTGCTGCACAATCGATTTTATGCGTGCGGCGTCATTGGCAGACTCGCCATGCTCGCCGCGTCCATCGAACTTGAGAAAACCGATCCGAATCCTGACCACCACGTCGCTTAACGACACACCCACCTCAAAGGCCAAGAATGAATTCACTGCTGCGCTTCCCCTACTTTTTTATTGTTATTGTCCTGCTCGCGCCCATTCGCATCATCTCGTTCATCGCGACTTTATTGTTCTTTTTCGCCACACCCACCCCGCCATCTGACACGGCATTTAGGTTGCCGTTGCCCGCCACATGGGACGCGACGTTTAGCAACAGCGGCAAAGAGATTGCGTGGTACGCCATGGACACGCATCAACCGCTGTTTATTTTGACGATGGCGCTGTTGATATTGTCGACACTCATCACGATTGTGCTGCACAGCAAGCGCAATGCCCTGATTAAAACAGGCCAAATCGTGCCCAACACCCAAGACTCTGTGGGGCAACTGTTCAATGGCTTGGTGTTCATGGGCACAGCCGTGGCATTTCTTTTTGTCATGTATCGATAACCCGCACAAATAGCCACACAACGCAATGAAAGCCGCTCCCATGCATATTTTATTTATCGCCGACCCGCTGTCGGGTTTTAAAATTCACAAAGAAACCACCTACGCCATGATGCGCGCCGCTCAAGCGCGCGGCCACACGGTCTGGTCATGCACGTCGCGCGATGTGTTTTCAAAGGCTGGGATTTTTGCCAATGCGCAGCAAATCACCTTGCGTGATGACGCGACGCAAGCGCATTGGTTTGACACGATTGAACACAACACGAAACAACTCAACACATTCGACGCCATCGTCATGCGCCGCGACCCGCCATTTGACGTGAACTACGTCACCGATACTTGGCTACTCGATGCTGCTGTGCGCGAGGGCGCGGTGGTGTTTAACGCGCCGTCAGCGATTCGCAATCACTCCGAAAAAGTCTCGATTTTAGAATTCCCCGAGCTCACTGCGCCGACGTTGATTGCCAGTGACAAAGCCTTGCTCACCGCCTTTCACACCGAGCACGGCGATGTGATTTTTAAGCCACTCGACGGCATGGGCGGCTCTGGGATTTTTCGCATCGGCGCGGACGGCATGAATCTGGGCAGTGTGATTGAGGTGCTCACCGAAAACGGTGCGCGACCGATCATGGCGCAGAAGTTTTTACCTGAAATCTCCGCGGGCGACAAACGCATTTTGCTCATCGGCGGCCACGTCGTGCCTTACGCTCTGGCGCGCATTCCCCAAAACGGCGAAGTGCGCGGCAACATGGCGGTCGGCGGTAAAGCCGTTGCGCAAGAGTTGAGTGAATCGGACTGGCAAATCGCCAACACCCTCGCGCCACTGCTGTGGTCGCGCGGGATTTTGCTCACAGGCTTGGACGTCATCGGTGCGTGCGTGACAGAAATCAACGTCACCAGCCCGACAGGCTTTCAAGAAATTTTTGACCAAACGGGGTTTGATGTGGCGGGTTTGTTCATCGAGACACTCGAGCACGCCGCACGTTAAACCGATGCATCTGCGCCTGCGGTACGCTTAAAAAACCTCTCCCAGATTGGCAGGTTTTCCGCATTCATTACAGTTGCTAT
>CALMCK010000171.1 GCA_937862845.1 uncultured Burkholderiaceae bacterium
GCGAATCACAAAGCCAAAATGTCGGTTGAAGTATTGAATGTGCGGCTCGCCATGGAGAGCGAAATGGCTTTTTCGAAAGTCCAACACGCCAAGCAACACGATGTCGTAAAATCTCTCCGAACGTGTCAAGTCCGATGCGCTGATATAAATGTGGTCAATGCCAGTGACTTCGGTCATGTCTTTTCCTTTTTAGACGCTGCTTTTTTACACTCTTGCCAATGTCGAGGCGCATGTCGTCGGCTCTATCGTGGGGCGGATTGAGGGCAATCGCCCACGTTGACGTCACGCCAATGCAGGCAACACCTGTCCCACCACTTCACCAAACCCGATTTTTACAAACCCATCCGCAGCGCAATACGCACTCATTTTCACGGAGTCAAAGTCTTGCAAAAACGTTCGTGTCTCGCCATTGCTCAACGTCAATGGGTTCGCGCCGTTGGCAGTCAGCTCAATGAGCGCACCTGCTTGTTCGAGCGTGTCGCCCGATTGCGTGCCGCTGCCGAGCAAATCACCTGCGCGCAGATTGCAGCCGTTGATGCTGTGGTGTGCCACCATTTGCGCGAGTGTCCAGTAGGCGTCTTTGTAGTTGCCGTGTGAGACATGATGCCATGTGTCGCGCTCGCGCATGGTGGCCGTTTGCAAAAAAACATCCAGAGAAATATTGAGTGCGCCGTGCGCTCGGTGTGCCGCCGAGTCGAGGTAGTCCAATGGCTGCGGATGGTCTGCTGGGCGCGCCCATGCCGCCATGAACGGTGCGAGCGCTTCGAGTGTGACAATCCATGGCGAGACGCTGGACGCGAAGTTTTTAGATAAAAATGGCCCGAGCGGTTGATACTCCCATGCTTGCACATCGCGCGCTGACCAGTCGTTGAGCAAAGACAAACCAAACACGTGCTGTCCATATTCGTCAATCGATATGGCCGTGCCGAGCGAATTGCCGACGCCGATGTAAGCGCCGAGTTCGAGCTCGTAATCGAGTTTTTGGCTCGGCTTGAGTTGTGGCGCATCGTCGTTGGGCGTTTTGATTTGTGATTTGGGACGGTGGAAGTTTTGTCCAGAAACCACTATCGATGACGCGCGGCCATGATAACCAATCGGTATCCATTGGTAATTTGGCATGAGCGGCTGATCTGGACGAAACAACTTCCCGACGTTGCTCGCATGGTGAATCGATGTGTAAAAATCAGTGTAGTCGCCGATGTCTGCGGGCAGTTTGTATTCGACATCGTCTTGTGCGACGAGGCACTTTTGCCATGCGGATTGCGCCGACGCGCCGACGCGCAAGCCGCGCGAAATCTCGAGGCGCAGCGCAGACCATGATGTGTGACCGAGCGCCATGAAGTCGTTAAGACTGTCCGCACTGGCGGCGATTGCGGCCCTCTGTGCGCGCGCATCAGCGATTAAACCAGCGCTGTGCAATGCTTGTAAATCAAGCACTCGGTCGCCTATCGCCACGCCGCCTCTAAAGTGCTCACTTGAGTTTTTTCGACGAAAAACCGCAAAAGGTAAATTTTGAATCGGAAAATCCGTGCGGCCGTCATTCGCCGACTCGACCCAGCTTTTGAGTTGCGCGTCGTGGGTTTCATTGAGGTGCATTTTGTTTTTTCCTTTTTTATTTTGACATATGATTTTGTAGGGTGGGCACTGCCCACCAAAACGTTGCCATGGCTTACCGTATCAGCATGCGAGCGTCATGGCGGGCAGTGCCCACCCTACAAAAGCGCCGCCCTACGGCTGTCCGTTGAAATTCGCTCGCAACCCTTGCCACACATCCACATAATTTTTCTCAAACGTCGCCGCGCTCAACGCTTGCTCAGTCGGCTGCAACAACCACTGAGTCTCCAGCATAAACGCCATGGTGCCGCCCATGTATTCTGGCGTTAACGCCGCCGTGCTTGCTTTGTCAAACGTCGCGGCATCGGGTCCGTGCGCTGACATGCAGTTGTGCAAACTCGCACCACCCGTGACAAAACCCTCTGCTTTGGCATCGTACACGCCTTCAATCAGCCCCATGAATTCGCTCATGACATTGCGGTGAAACCACGGCGGGCGGAAGCTGTGCTCGGCCACCAACCAGCGCGGTGGAAAAATCACGAAGTCGCAATTCGCGGTGCCCGCCACCGCAGAAGGCGAGGTGAGCACCGTGAAAATCGATGGGTCGCAATGATCAAATCCCACGCTGTTGATGGCGTTGAATAATTTTAAATCATATTGATACGGCGCGTAGTTGCCATGCCATGCCACCACGTCCAATGGCGAGTGGCTCAACTGAGCCGTCCAAAACGCACCATCAAATTTTGCAATCAGCTCACACTCCACTTCAATGTTCTCAAACGCCGCAACGGGCGTGAGGAAATCACGTGAATTCGCCAATCCATTCGCGCCAATCGGGCCGAGATTCGGCAATTCAAAAGGCGCGCCGTGATTCTCGCAGACATAGCCACGCGCGTTCGGCGTGTCCTCATCAAGCAACACTTGAAATTTCACGCCACGTGGCACGACGCCAATGTGGGTCGGCTTAATATTTAAAACGCCCAATTCCGTGCGCACCACCAGCGTGCCGAGTTCAGGGATGAGGAGCATTTCGGCATCGGCATTGTAAAAAAACCGTGTCGTCATGCTGCGGTTAAACGCGTACTGCGCAACCGAAACACCAGACTGCGTGCGCGCATCACCATTGCCACACAGCGTGAATTGGCCTTCGAGAAAATCCTTAGAATCTGATGCAAGCGGCAACGGCAGCGCGCCCCAACGCATCGGTGTCGGATTGGTCGGCGCTGCGTTAAATGGTGCCGTGATGATGCGGTCAAACTGAATCGGCGCAAATGCCGACTGCACCGCCGATGGCCGAATGCGGTACAACCACGAGCGCAAATTGTGCGCACGTGGCGCGGTGAATCCCGTGCCGCTGAGTTGCTCGGCGTACAAACCATACGGGCAACGCTGCGGCGAATTTTGACCGAGCGGCAATGCATCGGGCAAGGCCTCGGTGCTGACGTGGTTGCGAAAACCTGCGATGTATTTTGAGTTCATTTTGTGCTCGTTCTTCATCGAAGGGCGGCTTCTCTATCAAGCCACCCCACGTCAGTTATCTTTCAAACGTCTAAAACCCCGCGCTTAATCTGGTCCTGCTCAATCGAATCAAACAACGCTTGAAAATTGCCTTCGCCAAAACCATCGTTGCCTTTGCGCTGAATGATTTCAAAAAAAAGTGGCCCGATGACGGTGTCTGTGAATATTTGCAACAGCTTGTCATCGCGTCCGACTTTGTCTCTCGGCTCACCATCAATCAAAATCCGCAACTCACGCAACAGAGGCAAGTCCTCACCATGGTTCGGTAAGCGTGTATCAATGTTGTCATAATACGTCTCTGGTGTGCTCATAAACCCCACGCCTGCCGAGCGCAGCGCCGCGACGCTGTGGTAAATATTGCCCGTCGATAGCGCGATGTGCTGTATGCCCTCACCATTGTGCGCCCGCAGATACTCTGCGATTTGGCTTTTATCATCCGACGATTCATTGATTGGAATGCGGATTTTGCCACATGGACTGGTCAATGCCCGCGAATGCAAACCCGTGTGTTTGCCCGCGATTTCAAAAAAACGGATTTCTCTAAAGTTAAACAGCTTCTCATAAAACCCCGCCCAAACATCCATGTGGCCACGCTCAACATTGTGCGTCAGATGATCAATCAGATTCAAACCCACACCCACAGGATGCTGATCCACCCCCTCGAGTGGGACAAAATCGACATCGTAAATACTCACACCGCCATTGCCCGCATAGCGATCCACCAGATACAGCAAAGAGCCGCCAATCCCGACAATGGCTGGAATCTGCAACTCCATCGGTCCCGCACCAAATGCCACAGGCGTCGCGCCATTGGCCACAAGCGCCGTGAAGGCGGCTGCGGCGTCTTTGACTCGAAACGCCATCGCGTTCGCCGAAGGGCCATGCGTGTGCGTGAACTCGTCAGCCTGACCGTTGTGCTCCGCATTTAAAATAAAATTGATGTCGCCTTGACGGTACAGCACCACATTTTTGCGGCGGTGTTTGGCGATGGCGGTAAAACAGAGTAGTTCAAACAGTTTCGCCAATTTTTCAGGTTCGCTCGACGCGTATTCGACAAACTCAAAGCCGTCGGTTTGCAAAGGATTTTCCCAAGTGCTGACAGTGGTCATTTTGTGCTCCAAATAAAGAATTGAATAACAAGATTTTAAGCAAATCGAAGTGGGGTTTTCACGCAAAAAACATCGCTAAAAATGTATTTTTGCCATAAAATCAGCACAAACCATTAGAAAAGAGACGAAATCATGCACACAGACACCCTTGATGAATTCGACGTGCGCCTGCTCAACGCTTTGCAAAAAAACAGCAGACTCACCCACAACGAGCTGGCAGATGAGGTCTATCTGTCCGCATCCCAGTGCCAGCGCCGCATCAAACGCCTCGAAGAGCTCGGCATCATCGAGCGTTATGCCACCCACCTGAGCCGCAGCAAAACTGGCTTTCACGTCACCGCCATCATTCACGTCTCGATTGAGAAGCACGGCAAATTTCCCGCCGAAGAGTTCCGCGACCTCATCGACGCCTCCGATGCCGTGCTCGAATGCTATTCGACCATGGGCGATTTTGATTACTTTCTAAAAGTCGTCGCCCCCGATTTGACCGCACTCAATGAATTCATGATGCAAAAACTGCTCAACTCGCCCATCGTCACCCACATACGCTCAAATATATTGCTGCAAGAAATCAAAGCCACCCACGTATTGCCCATACATCGGCTATAAACACGACCCGAGCCGCTTCGATTTTTATATAATAGCGGCTCACCCAAACCAACCGAGCACAGACATGACCGCACACCTCATTGACGGCAAGCAAATCGCCACCGACACCCAAGCCCACATCAAAGAGCGCGTCACAGCCCTCTCCGCGCGCGGCATCAATCCTGGTTTGGCGGTTATTTTGGTCGGCGACAACCCCGCTTCGCACGTCTATGTGAGCAATAAAGTCAAAAGCTGCGGCGTGGTCGGCATGCATTCTGTGCTGGAGCAATACCCAGCAGACTTATCAGAAACCAAACTTCTCGAGCGCATACATGCACTCAACATTGACCCATCGATTCACGGTATTTTGGTTCAGCTGCCTTTGCCCGCCCACATCAATGAGCACGCCGTGCTTGAAGCGATTTCCCCGATAAAAGACGTCGATGGCTTTCACCTCATCAATGCGGGCGCACTCATGACGGGCCAACCGCGCCTGCGCGCCTGCACGCCGTATGGCGTGATGAAAATGCTTGAGCACAGTGGCACAGAGATTCGTGGCGCACATGCCGTCGTCATCGGCGCGTCCAACATCGTCGGCAAACCCATGGCTTTGATGCTGCTGCAAGCAGGCGCGACGATTACGGTGTGCAACTCAAAAACGCGCGACCTCGCGCACCACACACGCCAAGCCGACATCATCGTCGCCGCCGTCGGCCGTGCTAAATTCATCACGGGCGACATGGTTAAAGCGGGGGCGGTCGTCATCGACGTCGGCATGAACCGCGACGAGAACGGCAAGCTGTGCGGCGATGTTGATTTTGAATCAGTCTCTAAAGTCGCGGGCGCAGTCAGTCCAGTGCCGGGTGGCGTCGGTCCGATGACAATCACCATGCTGTTGATGAACACACTCGAAGCCGCTGAAAAATATGCGTGATTTTTTTAAAGCCGCACTGCCAGACGATTTAGCAAGCCTTGATTTATCCCACTTTGATTACGATTTGCCAGAATCATTGATAGCACAGATGCCCGCAGCGAGTCGCTGCACCAGCCGCTTGCTGCTGCCCTGCACCTCGCCGATTCAAAATGCTTTTTTCCATCAAATCATCGACCAGCTGCACGCAGGCGACGTGCTGGTGATGAACAACACCAAAGTCATCAAAGCACGACTGTACGGCGCAAAATCCAGCGGCGGTAAAGTCGAAGTCATGCTCGACCGAGTCAGCGGCGAGCACGAGTGCATCGCGCAAATCCGCGCCTCAAAAAGCCCCGCCGCAGGCAGCGTCATCCACATCCACAACGCCGACGGCGAGACCGCATTTCAATTCACCGTGTTGTCAAAAACCGATCGCTTCTATCACCTACAAAGCGATGCGCCGCTGCTGCCCATGCTCGATGCGCACGGCAATCTACCGCTGCCACCGTACATCGACCATGCCGCCGACGACTTTGACGCCGCGCGACACCAAACTGTGTTCGCCCAGACCGAAGGCGCC
>CALMCK010000172.1 GCA_937862845.1 uncultured Burkholderiaceae bacterium
GCGTGATGCCGCAAACCAAAGAAGCGATTGCCCATGCGAAAGCAGCGGGCGTGCCGTTGGTTGTTGCGATCAATAAAATTGACAAACCAGATGCGAATTCAGAGCGCGTGCGCAATGAGTTGGTCTCCGAAGGCGTTGTGCCTGAAGAATACGGTGGCGACTCACCATTCGTCGAAGTCTCTGCGAAAAAAGGCACAGGCTTGGACAACTTACTCGAGCAGGTTTTGCTGCAAGCTGAAGTTTTAGAATTAAGAGCGCCTGTTGACGCACCTGCCAAAGGTTTGGTGATTGAAGCGCGTCTGGACAAAGGCCGTGGCGCAGTGGCAACAGTACTGATTCAAAGCGGCACCTTGAAAAAAGGCGACGTGTTGCTCGCAGGCACGACATACGGTCGTGTGCGTGCGATGTTGGACGAAGACGGCAAAGCGATTGCGCAGGCCGGCCCATCGATTCCCGTCGAAATTCAAGGTTTGTCAGATGTGCCCGCTGCGGGTGAAGACGTCATGGTGTTGTCTGACGAGCGTAAAGCGCGCGAAATCGCCAACTTCCGTTCTGGCAAATACCGTGAAGTCAAACTCGCACGCCAACAGGCCGCGAAACTTGAAAACATGTTTGAAGTCATGACGGGTGAAGGCTCATCGGTTGAGGTTCAGAAATTGACCCTGTTGATTAAAGCCGACGTTCAAGGTTCACAAGAAGCGCTCACGCAGTCATTGCAAAAACTCTCGACCGACGAGATTAAAGTTCAAGTCGTGCATGGTGGTGTCGGTGGTATTTCTGAATCAGACATCAACTTGGCGACGGCATCAAATGCAGTCATCATCGGCTTTAACACACGCGCCGACGCACAAGCCCGTAAGCTTGCTGAGTCCAACGGCGTGGACATCCGTTACTACAACGTGATTTACGATGCGGTTGACGAAGTCAAAGCAGCCATGACAGGCATGCTCAGCCCAGAGAAGAAAGAAGAAATGCTCGGTCTGGTCGAAATCCGTCAGGTCATTAAAGCCACTAAAATCGGCACGATTGCAGGCTGTATGGTGCTCGAAGGCATGGTTAAACGCGGCGCGCTGGTACGCATTTTGCGCAACAACATCGTGGTGCACACGGGCGAACTCGAGTCACTCAAGCGTTTCAAAGACGACGTGAAAGAAGTCAAAGAAGGCTTTGAATGTGGTCTTTCGATTAAGAATTACACCGAAATCGAAGAGGGCGATCAGCTCGAAGTGTTTGAGATTAAAGAAGTCGCGCGCACATTGTAATCAATGTCTCATTATTTCCCGCGCAGGTTGGCGAGAATGGCGAACCCATGTAAGGCGGTTTGAGGGCAAGCCGCCCCACAGTGTATTAAAGTTATTTGAATTATTTTTGAAATTGAGTTTATGGCAAAAAAAGCCCCCACCGATCGCACCACACGCATCTCCGAGCAGATTAAAAAAGATGTGTCTGTGTTAATCACCCGCGAAATGCGCGATCCGCGCATTGGCATGGTGACGATACAAGAAGTGCAGCTCACCCCTGACTACGCGCATGCAAAGTTGTTTTTCACTGTGCTTGGTGCGGACTCGGCAGTGTGCGAAAAAGTATTGAATGAGTCGTCGGGTTTTTTACGCAATCACTTATTTAAAATGCTGCGCATCCACACAGTGCCCAGCTTGCATTTTGTGTTTGACAGCAGCCTAGAAAAAGCCATTGAGTTGTCCAGTTTAATTGACCAAGCCAACTCAACGCCGCCGGTTGAAAATTGATTTTTTTGCACCATGACTGAAACAACCAAAAAAATCCGCACCGCCATCAACGGTGTTTTATTGTTGAACAAACCGCTCGGTATTTCCAGCACACAAGCGCTGGGTCGTGCCAAATGGTTGATTGGCGCACTGAAAGCAGGACACACTGGCACGCTAGATCCGCTCGCAGACGGCTTGTTGCCCTTGTGTTTTGGTCATGCGACCAAGCTTGCGCATGATTTACTCGATGCGGACAAAACGTATGAAGCGCGTGTGGTTTTGGGTCGCACCACCACCACGGGCGACGCCGAAGGCGAAGTGATTTTCTCAAATGATGCGGTCATCACACGAGAACAATGGGATGCTGTTGTGCCTTTGTTCACGGGCGACATCTCACAAACACCGCCGATGTATTCGGCGTTGAAAAAAGATGGCAAACCGTTGTACGAATACGCCCGCGCTGGGATTGAAATTGAGCGAGAAGCACGCAGTGTGCGGATTTTGAAACTTGAAACATTGAGTTTTGACTATCCGAATGTTGTTATGAGTGTGACGTGCAGCAAAGGCACTTATATTCGCACGCTGGCGCAGGACATGGGCGAAACGCTTGGTGTCGGTGCGCATTTGAGCGGCCTGCGGCGCACCGCGGTGGGTGACTTGCAGTTGTCTGATGCATTGACCTTAGAGCAGATTGAGGCGATACCAGAGGCTGAACGCGCCGCAGTGTTATTGCCTTTGGATGCTTTGTTGCAAGATGCGCCAGCGCTGTATTTGTCGCGTGAATTGGCGGCGCGTTTTGTGCAAGGGCAGCGTTTGCCGTGGGGCGCGCAGCAGTTTGTGAGCGATGCGACTTTGCGGATTTATTGGCAAGATGATGCTTTACCCGCGCCGCTGTTGTTGGGATTGGCGACGCAAGAAAACGGCGTGATTTCGCCGACAAAAGTTTTGATGACGGCTTTGCCGTAAACACATATCCGTCATTCCCGCATGGGTTTAGCGGGAATCCAGTGATTTTGGTTGTTGGTTTTTTCGAGTACGTGAAAAATGCAAACCACTGGGTTCTCGATTTAAACATTTCGGAATGACGATGTAAACGATTTTTTAAACCAGAAAGAAGAAGTTATGACACAGCAACGCGCACTGCGCAACGTCGCGATTATCGCCCACGTTGACCATGGTAAAACCACTTTGGTTGACCAGTTACTCCGCCAATCGGGCACTTTCCGCGACAACGAAAAAGTTGACGAACGCGTCATGGACAGCAACGACATTGAAAAAGAACGTGGCATCACGATTCTGTCGAAAAACTGCGCCGTAGAATACAAAGACACACACATCAACATCGTCGACACCCCCGGTCACGCCGACTTCGGTGGTGAAGTGGAACGTGTTTTGACCATGGTTGATGGCGTGTTGTTGCTCGTCGATGCCGTCGAAGGCCCGATGCCACAAACCCGTTTCGTGACGCGTAAAGCGCTGGCGTTGGGTTTGAAACCGATTGTTGTGATTAACAAAATCGATCGCCCAGGCTCACGCCCTGATTGGGTCATCAACGAAACATTTGAATTGTTCGACAAACTCGGCGCAACGGATGAGCAACTGGATTTCCCAGTGGTCTATGCTTCTG
>CALMCK010000173.1 GCA_937862845.1 uncultured Burkholderiaceae bacterium
TTCTCCTGCCGTGCTTTTTAACAGCGTTGCACTTCGTACTTGAATTCACCGTGGCTTTGCTGTATGATTCTCCCACATTTAAAAACAGGAGAGTCAAATGAAACGTTTAACCCAACTGCTCATGGTGCTTGCAACTGCGGTGTTGTTAACAGCGTGCGGTGTCAGTGACAAGAAAAGCTTCACCCAATTACAAACCGTGGTCGTTGAGACCAACACCAAAATGATGGCAACGCAGGCCGATGTCATGAAAAAAGCCAGTGCGGGTGACTTGAGCTCTCTGGCGTCGATGGGACCTGAGCTGGATCAGTTTATGACGGGCCAGTTGGCGAAAGTGGAGGCGATTGATGCCACGGATAAAACCCGAGACTTGAAAGAAAAAATGGTGGCGTTCTTTAAATATGAGCAGGACATGGCGCGCACGGTATTTCCGAAATTTGCCAAAATCACGAAAGACATGTCGCCCACTGAGATCAATAAAATCATTGGTGAGGTTAAGGGTGAAATGGACATGGAGCAAAAATTGCTGCAAAGTGTGAACACTGCAAATCAGGCCGCGTTGAAATTAATTCAATAATCTGAGTACTTGATGTTTGTACACATAAAAAACCTCGGTGTTGTCCCGAGGTTTTTTTCCGCGCGCCGCCTACGCCCGATATAATGGTGCCGTTAACAACGAAAGGACACACAATGACACAACAGACATGGCAGTCACACATTATTTGCCCCAAATGCAAGGGCACATTAACCCCCACATCAAACCAAACTGGATTGGTGTGCGAACACGACGCGTTGGTATTCCCTGTGCGCGACGGCATCCCAATCTTGCTGATTGAACAAGCGGAGCCACACGCCGCAGCAGGTGCTTGACGTGAGTCGCACCCACATTGTCATTCCTGCCCGCATGGGCAGTTCACGTTTTCATGGCAAACCCTTGGTGAAAATCTGCGGGCGTGAGATGGTGTTGCGAGTGGTCGATCGTGCCTTACAAACGCGCATAGACAGCATATTGGTGGCGACCGATGACGCATTGATTGCCGACTGCGTGCGCGCGGCGGGATTTGATGTGCAAATGACCGATGCCAACCATGCCTCGGGCACGGACAGAATTGCAGAAGTGGCACTGGCGCGCGCTTGGTTAGATGATGATGTGGTGGTCAATGTGCAGGGCGATGAGCCTTTGATTGCGCCAGAGCTCATCGAGGCAGTCGCGGACGCGCTGCATGCGGCGGATGGCTGCGTCATGTCCACCGCAGCACATGCTTTGCACGACGTGGCGTCGTTTCACAATCCCAATGTCGTGAAAGTGGTGCTTGATGAGCGGCAACGCGCATTGTATTTTTCGCGCGCGCCCATACCGTATCCGCGCGATGCCTTGCGCGCAGGAGCGCTGACTGAATTGCCCGCAGGTTTTCCCGCACTGCGTCACATGGGAATTTATGCGTATCGCGTGGGGTTTTTGAAGCAATACGGTGCTCTGCCGATGGCCGCTGCCGAGCAGTTCGAAAGCCTTGAGCAGTTGCGCGTGCTCGCACATGGCCATGCCATTGCGGTGCATCTTTCAGAATTTGAGGCCGCACCTGGGGTGGATGAACCAGCGGATGTGGTGCTGGTGGAGCGATTGTTGAATGATTTTGATCAGATGGGCTCACACGAAAGAAGAAAGGTGTAAAATAAATTCATTAATTTGTGCACCAATTGTAAACATGAAGCATTGTTATGGTACGAGCGTTCTGCTCGCCGGATTTTTAGACGCAGCACACTGTTTACTTTTAATAAAGGATACGCCATGAAAAATTACATTTCTCAAAAAGCCAGCATCGCTGTTGTGACCGCCAGTTTACTGTTGGGCGCTTGCGCCACAGGCGGCACCAATGGCAGCACCGTGGGCAACACAGGTATTGATCGCAACACCGCCATTGGCGCAGGTTCGGGTGCAGTTCTAGGTGGTATTTTAGGGGCTGTTGTCTCATCGAACGGCAATAAAAACGAAGGCGCACTGCTTGGCGCGGCGCTCGGTGGTGTGTTGGGCGGTGTCGTGGGTAATAATTATGGCGACCAGATTCAACAAAAATTGAATAACCTGTTTAAAGGTTCAGATTCGAGTGCCACACAGATGTCAGATGGCTCGTTGAAAATCAATTTGGCGGGCGACGTGTCATTCAGCTCAGGCAGCTCTGTGATTAAGGACAGCTTTGTCGGCACGCTCAATGAAGTCGCCACCATCATCAATCAAACGCCAAATCGTCGTGTCGTGGTGGTCGGTCACACCGACAGCATGGGCAATGCCGATGCGAATCAACGTTTGTCACTGGCACGTGCCAACAGCGTGCGCAATTTCCTCGTGAATAATGGCACGTCGTCATCGCGTATCTCGACAGACGGCCGCGGCTCGACTCAATCCGTGGCCAGCAACAACACAGAAGAAGGACGTGCGCAAAACCGTCGGGTGGAAATTTTCTTGTTGCCAGAAAACCAATAATCTGAAAAATCACTGATGGACCAAATACGCCGAGCAACTGCTCGGCGTTGTCGTGTCCACTGTAAATGCTGCGTTGCAATAAGACTTTATCTTGACGGAAATAGCGCAATGCGTTAATGTAACATTTCGGTTAAACACTGTGTTTGGTCGAGGAGATGGCCTTTTTAAACGAAACATAGGGGAAGATATGCGCATCATTTTGTTAGGGCCGCCAGGCGCGGGTAAAGGCACTCAAGCCGCTTTTATCAAAGAGTATTACGACATCCCGCAAATTTCGACAGGCGACATGCTGCGCGCTGCCGTGAAAGCAGGGTCGCCGCTCGGCATCGAGGCGAAATCGGTCATGGATGCGGGGCAGTTGGTGTCTGATGGTTTGATTATTAATTTGGTCAAAGACCGTCTGACGCAGTCTGACTGCGCGACAGGTTATTTATTTGATGGTTTTCCGCGCACGACGCCACAAGCCGATGCGATGAAAGACGCCCATGTCAACATTGACTACGTCCTCGAAATCGACGTGCCCGGAGAGGACATCATCAGCCGCATCAGTGGTCGCCGCGTGCACGAGGCTTCGGGTCGTGTGTACCACGTGACGTTCAATCCGCCCAAAGCAGAAGGCAAAGACGATGTGACGGGCGAAGACCTGATTCAGCGTGATGATGACAAAGAAGAAACTGTGCGCAAACGTCTGGATGTTTATCAAGAACAAACCCGACCGCTGGTCGATTACTACAGCGCGTGGGCAACTCAGTCTGGTGCAGATGCGCCGAAGTATCGCCGCATTTCAGGTTTGGGTTCGGTCGATGAAATCCGCCAGCGCATTGTTGATGCGTTAGCTGGTTGACATTCATTAAATTTACTCATAAAAAACGGCAGCTCTTGAGCTGCCATTTTTTATAATTAAAGGCTCAGCTGTGTTCAAACCAAAGCGAGTTGTGCGCGCATTTGATCCATCACTGCCTTGTAATCAGGTGCATTAAAAATCGCAGAGCCCGCAACAAAAGTGTCCGCACCCGCCGCCGCAATCTCGCGGATGTTATCGACTTTAACACCGCCATCGACTTCGAGCAAAATGTTTTGTCCACCCGCGGCAACATGCGCATCGATGCGCGCGCGCACAAGTTTTATTTTATTAAGTGTTTCGGGGATGAAAGACTGGCCGCCAAATCCTGGATTGACCGACATGAGCAACACCATGTCGAGCTTGTCCATGACGTGTTCAAGTATGTGTATCGGGGTCGCAGGATTGAGCACGAGACCTGCGCGACAGCCGAGCTCCTTGATGAGCGACAAGCTGCGGTCAATGTGGCGCGACGCCTCTGGGTGGAAGGTAATCATGCCCGCTCCTGCCGCCGCGAAGCTGGTGATTAAGGCATCGACAGGCTCGACCATTAAATGCACATCAAGCACCGCATCGCCAGCATAGGGCTTAATCGCTTCTAAAATCATCGGGCCAAAGGTTAAATTAGGTACATAATGGTTGTCCATCACATCGAAGTGAATCCAGTCAGCACCGGCTGCCAGTACATTGGTGACCTCTGCGCCAAGTATCGCGAAATCGGCAGAGAGCAAGGAAGGGGAGATTCGATGGTTCATAGTGGGTCTCTAAAAAAGGTTAAAATAATTGAATGTTGTATTTTACCCCGATTATCGCGACGCTGATTTACAATCCACAAGGCATTTTATGTTTGAAATTAAAATTGACTCCGCATTCTGGCCAGAACAATCTGACCCCATGAACGACCGTTATTTGTTTGTCTACACCATTCGCATCGTCAATATCGGCGACAAACCCGCGCAAGTCATGTCGCGCCACTGGGTCATCACCGATGGCTTTGGCGTGACACGTGAAGTTCGTGGCGATGGTGTGGTTGGATTGCAACCCATTGTCGCACCGGGCGAATCATTTGAATACAGCAGCACCTGCCCACTCAGCACACCATACGGCTCAATGCATGGCGAGTATTATTGCGTGGATGGCGATGGCGGGCAGTTCATTGCCGATATTCCACAGTTTTTACTCCTCGCAGAAAATGTGGTGCATTAATCCCCATATTTCAATGCATTTTTAAACTCATTTTTCAACTCAAATATGGACACTGCTTTGCATCATTTACACGCGACTATTATTGAAAACGTGCGCGCAGCGCTTTTAGAAGACGTTGGCTCAGGCGACTTAACCGCGCAACTCGTCCCGCTCGAAGCACGTGCTCGTGCCACTGTCATCAGCAGAGAGGCCGCGATATTGTGCGGGCAAGACTGGTTTTACGAAACCTTTAAGCAAGCCGCTCCCAGTGCGACGCTCGACTGGCATGTCGCTGAGGGCGCGGTCATGGGCGTAAACCAAACCATTGTCACCATCGAGGGCAATGCCCGCGAGCTGTTAACCGCAGAGCGCACGGCACTGAATTTTTTACAACTGTTGTCAGGCACTGCAACGACAGTAAAGCAATATGCCGATGCGCTGCATGGCACAAAAACCAAAATTGTTGACTCACGCAAGACCATACCTGGTCTGCGTCTCGCTCAAAAATACGCGGTCACAGTCGGCGGCGGCCACAACCACCGCATCGCTTTGTATGATGGCATCCTCATCAAAGAAAACCATATCGCCACAGCGGGCAGTGTCACGAAAGTCCTTGTGAATGCTCAAGAAGTCAAGGATGCCGCGCTCAATAACCCCTTCGCTTCAACAGCATTTGTGATGATCGAAGTTGAGACGCTCGCCCAACTCACAGAGGCACTTGGTGCTGGTGCACAGATGATTTTGCTCGATAACATGACGCACGACATGATTCGCCAAGCCGTCGCGATCAACATGACGTTTAACAATGGCACGGCCGATTTAGAAGTATCAGGCAATGTCACATTGGACAACGTGCGAGGCTACGCCGAGCTCGGCGTCGATCGCATTTCCAGCGGCTCATTGACCAAACACCTGCGCGCAATCGACTTTTCCATGCGCATGAGCGCGATCTGAAATTTGTTTAAAAATTGGAACACCATGAACACAACCCACCGAATCGCCGTCGAATACGAAAAACCCGCCAGCTTTAACACCTGCAGCACCGAGCAGGTCTGGGCAGAAATTCCCAGCGAGCCAAGTGCCGCTGAGCGCGACGGCTTGATGGCGCAAATCAAAGCACAGCTCATCGAAAAAAATGCTGTCCTCGTCGCTCACTACTATGTGCACCCTGACTTGCAAGACCTCGCAGAAGCCACGGGTGGCATCGTCTCGGACTCATTGGAAATGGCACGTTTTGGCCGCGACCATGCCGCACAGACGCTTGTCGTTGCCGGTGTTCGATTTATGGGCGAGTCTGCGAAAATTCTCAGCCCAGAAAAAATAGTGCTCGTCCCCGAAATGGATGCGAACTGCTCGCTCGACTTGGGTTGCCCTGCAGATGAGTTTGCCGCGTTTTGCGACCAGCATCCCGACCGCACCGTCGTGGTGTATGCCAACACCTCCGCAGCAGTCAAGGCTCGCGCTGACTGGATGGTCACATCAAGCATCGCGCTGCCAATCGTCGCTCATCTCAAAGCACAAGGTAAAAAAATCCTCTGGGCACCCGATCGTCATCTGGGCAACTACATCCAAAAAGAAACAGGCGCAGACATGGTCATGTGGCAAGGCGCATGCATCGTCCATGATGAGTTTAAAACTCTCGAGCTCGAGCAGCTCAAAGCCGCGCACCCACTCGCAAAAGTTCTGGTGCATCCAGAATCACCCGCAGCCGTTGTCGCGCTCGCTGATGCGGTCGGTTCGACTTCAGCGATACTCAAAGC
This sequence comes from uncultured Burkholderiaceae bacterium, assembly GCA_937862845.1. GTDB lineage: Bacteria > Pseudomonadota > Gammaproteobacteria > Burkholderiales > Burkholderiaceae > Hydromonas. Next base: position 6,266 of record CALMCK010000173.1, read on the forward strand.
TGCTCGAGAGTTTGATGCGCCTGAATTCATCGTCGCTACTGATAACGGCATGATGCACAAACTGCGCCAACAAAATCCACACAAAACATTCATAGAAGCACCGACCGCAGGTAACTCGGCGACCTGCAAAAGCTGTGCGCACTGCCCGTGGATGGCGATGAATGATTTGCGCTCTGTGCTCAAAGCGCTTGAAAGACTCGGTACGGGTTACAATGAAATTCACATCGATGAAGCGATCCGTCAACGTGCAAAGCAGCCGATTGATCGAATGCTCGACTTCGCGGCACAGGTCGGAGTCACAGCCAAGTCGGTGGTGGACAGCGTGCAGACTAAGGGCATCGGTCCTGCTTAAGAGCCGAATGAGTGAGCGTGCCCGTGGCGCTAAAACGATTTGGGTCTGTTCAGCCATTTAGCGCACATCGAGTGATTTTCACGTGGAAGCCAGATTGTGATAGCAATGAAAAACGACGCTTTAAGGCGTCGTTTTTTGTATTTAATTTTTCGGTGAAAGTATGGTTGGCATGGCTTTGGGCGAGGTGTTTGGGTAGTCCAAGCTGTAATGCAGACCGCGCGATTCGTGGCGGTCGCGCGCGCATTGGATGATGAGGTCAGCGCACGTCACAAGGTTGCGCAGCTCGAGAAGGTCGCTTGTGACGCGAAAATTTTTGTAAAAATCGTTGATTTCACCCTTGAGCAGTTCGATGCGGTGGGCGGCGCGTTCGAGGCGTTTGTTCGTGCGCACGATGCCGACATAGTTCCACATGAAGCGACGCAGCTCGTCCCAATTGTGCGAAATGACGACTTCTTCATCGGCATTGGTGACGCGTGATTCGTCCCATGCGGGCAAGTTCACCGTGGGCATGTCGGGTTGTATGAGGATTTCTGCGGCGGCGGCTTGGCCGAAAACAATGCATTCGAGCAATGAGTTTGAAGCGAGTCGATTGGCACCGTGCAGGCCTGTGTAGGTGACTTCGCCGATGGCGTAGAGATTGGGTAAATCGGTTTTGCCTGATAAATCAGTGACGACACCGCCGCAGGTGTAGTGGGTGGCTGGGACGACGGGAATCGGCGTGGTGCGCATGTCGATGCCGAGTTCGAGACATCGTTTAAAAATCATCGGGAAGTGCTCTAATATGAACTCGGGTTCTTTGTGGGTCATGTCGAGCACGACGCAGTCCAAACCGTGGCGTTTGATTTCAAAGTCAATCGCGCGTGCAACGATGTCACGCGGGGCGAGCTCACCGCGCGGATCGTGCTCAAGCATGAAGCGGTGGCCGCTGTTGGCCGGCTCGCTTGGTTTGGCAGGCAGTCGCAAAATTCCGCCTTCACCGCGCAGGGCTTCTGAAATGAGAAAAGATTTGGCGTGTGGGTGAAACAAGCAAGTCGGGTGAAACTGCATGAATTCCATATTGGCCACGCGACAACCAGCACGCCATGCCATGGCGATGCCGTCGCCGGATGCGCTGTCTGGGTTGGTGGTATAGAGATACACTTTACCTGCACCGCCTGTGGCAAGTATGGTGTGCGCGGCTGCGAGGGTGTTGACCTTGCCCGTGGTGTTGTCCAGCGTGTACACGCCATAGCAACGATGCGCATCTGCTTGACTTAATGCTTCACCGTGTTGGGTGAAGTGTTTGCCGGTGATTAAATCAACGGCGATGTGGTGTTCGAGCACGGTGATATTGGCATGCTCGTGGATTTTTTTAATCAATGTTGTTTGAATTGCATGACCAGTCGCATCGGCTGCATGCACGATGCGCCGGTGGCTGTGACCACCTTCGCGTGTGAGGTGTAGCCCACCTTGCTCTGTGGTGAATGGCACACCTGCGTCGATGAGCCACTGTATTGCAGCGGGCGCATTCTCAACCACAAAGCGCACCGCCCCCGCATCGCCCAGCTGTGTGCCGGCGACCATGGTGTCGTTGTAGTGGTTTTCAATGTCATCCTCTTTATCCATGACTGCAGCAATGCCACCTTGCGCCCAGTCGGACGAGCCGCTTAATAGTTTTCCTTTGGAAATCAACGCGACTTTTTTGTCGCTTGCCAGTGACAGCGCCGCACTCATGCCTGCAAGGCCTGAACCGATGATGACAACGTCGTAGTGTTGCTGTGTGCCCATGCTGTTTCCTTTGTCAAAGAGATGCAGTCGTCATCTGCATGTCTTGTTTTTGCTCATACAAAGTCGTGTTGCTGAGTTGTCCGTTGATGTGCGTGTCGATTTGCATCCACGGTGTTTCTAGTGGTCGTTTGATGAACTGAACGTCGTGTGAGCTCAAATGCTCGGCGGCGTGAACTTCGCCTGTTAATTGGCCATTGTTCACAAAAAACTCAAATGATACAGGGAATGGGTGTGGATTGTGCAGTCGTAAATCTTTAAATCCCCAGACTACAGTGGCATCTGCGCCGAGCGGTGTGAATCGTTGATGCTCTTCGTAAATGTCGATGCTGTGGGGGTGTCGCTCGATGATGCTCAAACCTGCGAGCAGGGCGAGGTGGTAGACCATCGACGAGAGTTGGCATAAACCACCGCCTGTCTGTGCCGTCAGCACGCCATTGACGAGATTGCGTCCGGTGACAAAGCCATTGGCAGCGTTGGGGCGAAGAAGGCGTTGCCAAAATGACCAGCTCTCTTGTGACTCAATGACCGTACGGCTCAACAGCGTGCAGCCACGCGAGATGTTGGTGATTTTGTTGTCGTAAAATACACCTGGCATAATGGGTTGAATCAGTCGAATCGGGTGTGCTGAGGCGATGCCGCAAGAGCCTGTACCAAACCGAATGCCATGCATTTTATCGTGCAAGCGACGGCGCATGTGTGCCCAATGCTGCCGAGCGGACATGGGTACGACGCGACGAATCAGGGCGCGCAGCGTCATCCGCGTCGCTCCAATTCAATCACATAATAAGACGAATAGCGTGCAAGCCATGTGCGGCCGAGCCAGCTGTCGAGTGTCTGAAACAGTGGGCGGATGCGCGATGGCATTCGATGGATTGGAAAAAACACAATGCCGCGCCAACGGTGAATGGTCCAATCATCCTGCGTCCATGTTGCGATTTCATCGATGCGTGCAGCGGTATCGCCATGCCAACCCGATGGTGGGCGTTTTGATAAAGCACGCCGAGGCGCAGATGGAATGTCGATGATGAGGCGAGCGTGGCTCGGTAAAATGCGGGCCGCTTCTTTAAAAAAACCTGTCAGCGTCGCCGCATCCAGATGCATGAGGACATGAAAACAGTAGGCCTGTGCTGCGCTGGCATTGGCGAGTGGGATGTCGGTCAGCTCGGCATGGATCAAAGTGTGGTTTGGGTATTTTTGTGCTGCGATGTGGAGCATTTCGCTTGAGCCATCGACGCCTGTCGTGGCAAATTCGAGCAATCGCCCTGTGCCGCAGCCAAAATCGACTGTGCGGGTTTTATCAGCGCCGTTGAGCCAGTGGCGCAAAATGGCGCGCTCCTGTGCGTCAATGTAGCGACCGTAACTGTTGGCGAAGCGGTCACGGTCGTATTCGCTGGCGAGTTGGTCGTAGTAGTCGATGACAGGTTGCATGGTTGTTTAAGGTTTGCTTGTGTCGTTTGGCGATTCGATGGGGGCACTCATGTCACACAGTCCATCACGCCACGCGCCGCCTGCATCGAGACAGCGGGTGGATTTTTGGTGGGTGTCATATGCCCAGTAGCCTGCGATGGCGGCCAGTGTGGTGATTGCGATGAGAACAACGGTGCGCATGCGGGTCATCGAGAAATCCTTTGTAAGTCATAAATCGCGGGCAGCATGATTTCGGTGACCATCATGCGGCTGTCGGCTTGGCGGATGTTGTGAAAGACGCAGCGGCGCGCCCAGATGTGGCGCGGCAGTGTGATGCCGTGGCTGTGCAGCGCTTTTTGGGCAGACTGGTACAACTCGTCTCGGGCGCACAGGCGGGTGAATTCAAAGGGGGCGCGGTGTATCAATGGATTGGCAAACAATGCGACGCCGAGTGCTTTGTTGCCGAGGCGTTTGAAAAAAGGCCAGTCGCGGGAGACGGTTTCGAGCGGTGTGACAGTGTGTGCGTAGACGACGGGTGTGCCGTTGCACAGCAACACCACATCGCGCTGCCAGACTTGGCGGGTCAAAGGCATGTGTATGGCCTGTGACTCGGTCAGTGGGACGGGCGAATGGTATTGGCCGCGGCGCTCTACAGCGAAATTGAGGCTGTGTTCTTTGAGTTTTTGGGTGAGTGAACCTGTGTCGGTCAACCAGTGGCGATGCGCACGGCGAATGCGCGGCACGTAAGTTTGCCAAGGTGAGTGGAGGCTGCTCATGTCAATCGACAGCGGTCGGTAAACCAAGGGTTTGAAATAACTCGACAGATGGCGGCCATGCGGCGCTGATTGGGCGAGAGAGGGCAGCGATGCTGCCCACGGCAATGAGCAGCAACACAACGGCGGTGCGCCATGCTTTGCGGCGAGCACGCGAGCGCTGTTCCCACGCATTTTGTTCGCTTAAAACGCCATGGCCGCTGGAAAATATATGCTTGGCTGTGCGCTCGGATGCAGGCACGGCATTGTTGATGTGAATGTGGACGTTGTCGCTGCTGGTTTTTATCGGCAGTGGTTCTGCCACGATGTCAGTGGGTGCGGTCGGCTCGGTGTGGGCGGCTGCATTGACCTCACGCTCAGCCGTCAGCGGCGACTCAACGATGGCGTCCTCTACTGCGGATTCATTCAGCGCCTGTGAGAGTGATTCGTCAAATGACGCCGCCTCGGGCTCAGTGCTGCTGGGCTCAGGCATGGATGGAGCGCTGCGCTCTGGCGTGCCGATGTGCGTCGCTGCGGTCAGGCGCGGTACAGTCATATCCGCATGAATGGAAACGCTGTTGGGCAAAAACCGCAACACATGGTCGGGCGCAAGCATTTTAAGCACCGTTTGCGCGTCAAATACGTGCTGACACTGTCCGCACGCCGCCCAGCCGCCCGCCACGCGCAGTAGGTCGAGCGTGACTTTAAAGCTGGTGCGACAGTTGGGGCAGGTGGCGGCGTATTCGTTCATAGGTGGGTGCGGTAAAAATAGCGTATTTTAATCGGTTTTATGAATTCGATGCCGCTTTTTGCCCAGTTAAGGCAATCCAGCCATCGTCGGCGCGCCACATGTGCATTTTGAGATACGGCGCATACGCTTCGATGAGCTCGTCGGTTTGACGCTCCAAAATACCCGAGAGCACCAAATGACCGCCTGCTTTGACATAGTTCACCAATGCGGGCGCGAGCAGTTTGAGCGGGTTGGATAAAATATTGGCCACGACCACATCGTAAGTCGCACCCGCAGGCATGCCGCCAGGCAAAACAAACTGTGCCTCTGTGTGGTTGGCCAGTGCGTTGTCCACTGCGCTTTGCACCGCTTGTGGGTCAATATCTGTGCCGATGACATCGCCCGCGCCGAGTTTCTTCGCGGCAATCGCGAGAATCCCACTGCCACAACCGTAATCCAAAACAGTTGAGCCCGCAGGCAACTCACTCGCCAACCACTGCAAACACACGCGCGTGGTCGGGTGTGAACCTGTGCCGAACGCCAAACCTGGGTCAAGACGCAGATTGATGCGTTCGGCAGAGTCATCCGCTTCATGCCATGTCGGCACAATCCACAGATTATCGGTAATCGAAATCGGCTCAAACTGGCTTTGCGTCAAACGCACCCAGTCCTGCGCTTCGACTTTACGCGTTTCATAACTTGGGATGTCGATGCCCACGGCATCGCAGGCCACATCGAGCAAATCATCGATGTCGGTGTCAGGCTCAACCAGCACCACCAAGCGCGACTGCGCCCACGCGTGCTCAGTCGGCTCCATACCTGGTTCGCCGTACAGCGGCTGCTCGGCGTCAGTGTCCGCCCACTCATCTTCCACAGCGACGGACAGTGCACCCGCTTCCATCAGCGCGTCAGATAAATCTTCGGTGTGTTGTTGGGCGATGCTGATGATGACTTCTAACCACATGGTGTGTCCTTTGTTGAATGATTTTAATAACGAATTGTAACGAACTAAATTATACGGGCTAGACCAATGACAGCAGAGCCACGCATAAATCATCGGGTGCGCTGATCATTGCATCGTGACCCGTTTGTATTTCTAAAACCTGCCAATTTTCTTCACTGCGCACGCGTTCACGCATGGTGGCGATGGTTGGCAAAGCAGGCTCGGTACAGTCAATAAATGTGCGCGGCACCGTCGCCAGACGCGCGGCATTGAAATGCAATGTGTCGAGATACACGCCAAAAGGCTGTGGTGTCATGCGACGATTGACCCAGTCCAAATCGTCACCCGTTAAACCAAACACCGCTGCATCTGAGCTGGGCAATGCAAGACCGCCGTATGCATCCGTGCTGGCCATGCGTGCGGCGCGTGTCTCGTCGGTGTGCCGTGAGCTCCACGACTCACCATCGTGCGGTGTCACGGCGTCTAAATACACCAAACGCTTGATGGGTGAGCCACCGTGTGCCAGCAGCTGGTCTGCCACACCCGTAATCACCATGCCCGCATAACTGTGGCCGACCAGCACCACCTCGCTCAACTCCTCGTGGTGGATGACGGCCAACACATCATCGATGTGTGTTTGCAGGCAAATGTCTTTGGACAGTGCGTGGGCGCGCTCACCCACACCTGTCAGGCTGACTGTGTGGGCGTCGTGTCCCGCCGCGCGTAAAATCGGCAACACGCGCTTCCAACACCATGCGCCATGCCACGCGCCGTGCACCAGTACAAATTGAGCCATACGCACCTCGCCATTGATAATGGCGATATTTTAGCGCATTGAGGGCAGATGTATGAATGAAATGCGCGGCAATTCTGGTCTATGATGGCAGGCGAAAAAAAACCGCAGGTCAGACCTGCGGTTTTTGACTTCGAGTGCGTCAACTTTTGGTGCCGCGCAATTCGAGTTTTTGTTCCAAGTAATGAATCGAGAAACCGCCTTCATTAAACGCCTTGTCGTCCATCATTTCACGGTGCAGCGGGATGTTGGTCGAAATACCTTCAACCACCATTTCGGACAATGCGGTGCGCAGACGGGCGATGGCTTGCTCGCGGGTGTCGCCGTAGGCAATCAGCTTGCCAATCATAGAGTCATAGTGTGGCGTGACAAAGTAATTGGTGAACACGTGTGAGTCCACGCGAATGCCGGGGCCGCCCGGTACGTGCCACATGGTGATGTGGCCGGGGCTGGGCGTGAATTTAAATGGGTCCTCGGCATTGATGCGGCACTCGATGGCGTGGCCTTTGAGCACAATGTCTTTTTGTTTGTAGCGCAGTTTTTCGCCTGCGGCGATGCGGATTTGTTCTTGCACGAGGTCAACGCCTGTGATGAGTTCGGTGACGGGGTGTTCGACTTGAATGCGGGTGTTCATTTCGATGAAATAAAACTCGCCGTCCTCGTAGAGGAATTCGAATGTGCCTGCGCCACGATAGCCCATTTTTTCGCAGGCACGGGCGCAACGCTCACCAATTTTTTCGATGAGTTTGCGTGGGATGCCGGGTGCGGGTGCTTCTTCGATGACTTTTTGGTGGCGGCGTTGCAGTGAGCAATCACGCTCGCCGAGGTAAATCGCATGACCGTGTGTGTCGGCGAGGATCTGAATCTCGACGTGGCGTGGATTGGTGAGGAATTTTTCCATGTAGACCTCAGGGTTGCCAAAAGCCGCTTGAGCTTCAGCCTTGGTCATGGCGACGGCGTTGAGCAATGACTCCTCGTCATGCACCACGCGCATGCCGCGACCACCGCCGCCGCCGGCTGCTTTGATGATGACGGGGTATTTGACTTCGCGACCGAGTTTGAGGATTTCTTGGGCGTTGTCGCTCAGCGCATTGGGTGAGCCGGGCACGCAGGGCACGCCTGCTTTAATCATGGCTTGCTTGGCGGCGACTTTATCGCCCATCGTGCGAATCGAGTCGGCGGTCGGGCCGATGAACACGAAGCCCGATTGCTCGCATTTTTCAGAAAAACCAGCGTTTTCAGACAAAAAGCCATAGCCGGGGTGGATCGCTTGTGCGTCGGTGACTTCGGCGGCTGAGATGATCGCGGCCATGTTGAGGTAGCTTTGTGCAGAAGCGGCAGGGCCGATGCAGACAGACTCGTCGGCGAGTTTGACGTATTTGGCTTCGCGGTCGGCTTCTGAGTGCACGACGACGGTTTTGATGCCCATTTCGCGGCAGGCGCGTTGGATGCGTAGGGCGATTTCGCCACGATTGGCGATGAGGATTTTTTCAAACATGTTCAGCGTCCTTTTTCCGAGTGCGCCGTGCCATCATCGGCACGGGCGGGGAAAGTGGTGGGATGGTTTGGAAGATTAGCCGAGTAAAAACAGTGGCTGACCGAATTCGACAGGGTCGCCGTTGCCGACCAAAACCTGCTTGATGACGCCATCGGCATCCGCTTCGATTTCGTTGAGCAGTTTCATCGCTTCGATGATGCAGATGGTTTGACCTTTTTTGACCGTGTCGCCGACCGCTGCGAATGCCGCTGCGCCCGGTGAAGAGGCGGTGTAAAACGTGCCGACCATGGGAGACTTCACTTGGTGGCCTGTCTCGACAGCGGGTGCTGCTTCGGCGGCAGGTGCAGCACTGGCTGCTGCGGCTGGTGCTGCGGCTGGCGCGGCCATTTGCATGGCGGCGGGGGCTTGCATGTAGACGGCTTGGCCGCCTTTGACAATGCGGACCTTGCCTTCGGCTTCGGTGATTTCGAGTTCAGAAATTTCGGATTCAGAGACCAAGTCGATTAAAGTTTTGAGTTTGCGTAAGTCCATGGAATGCTCCTTGTGGTGTTTTAGCGAGACGCAGTTAAAAGCCGCGTGTTTTTAAAATAGTGGCGCATTATAACGCCAACTTTTAATAAGTGCGCTTAATTTCCGATAATTTCGCACTAAAATAACAAAACACATGCCAAAAAGAACGGGTGTTCGCCTACAAAATGATGTGTTCAAAATTGAATTTTAGAGTAAGGCATATGTCTTGTGGCTGGTTAAACGTGCCACGCACCATCGACGAAAACATTCGCTTCGTCCAGCCAGACCGCAACGGCGAGCACAAAGACATCGATGTGAAAGCGGGTGTCGCGGCGTTTGAACTGGGGTTTGTTGTAGCTGCCGTGTTTGGCGCCGAGTGACAGATGGATGCCGCACTGACGCTCAAAAGTACCGATGTCGCTGACTTTTCGTGTCACGCCGAAGGCTCGGTTCATGCCAAAGCCGAGCTCGCGCAACCAGACTTCGCCCTCGACGGCACGGATTTTATCGAGCACCGCGTCGAATTCTGCAGTGCTGTCCTCTGTCGCGACCACGCGGCCAGCCTCGACGATGAGGGTGATGGGCGCGTCGGGCCAGTTGCAATGAAAACTCATGTCGCCAAACACAAACACCTGAGCGCGCCCGCTCACGCGCATCAAATCACGTGCTTCGGTGAAGACCTCGCCGATGGGGAATTGTCCGCCGACGTTCGTCATTTCGCGATAATCACCGACATTCATTTTCGCCGATTCGAGCGGCGTGTCAAACAACAACACATCATCGCCAAAAGTCACGCGCGCTGTCTGTGCGGCATCGATTTTTTGCTTGAGCGCCGCACCGACGCCGCGATAATAGTCGGCATCGTAGGCGAGCGCATCTATATATAAGGCGGCTTGCGCGTCTACCATGCGTGCCAAATGCACGTGCTCGATGACTTTCAAGCCTTGGTTGAACAACTGCACCCGCAAGCGGTAAGCATCGAGGCGAAAATGCGTCGATTGAATCAACACCACCAACGCACCCGCAGGCAAATTTGCAAACGCGGCCAACACCGCCTCGTTGCTAAAATCCGCGACATCCATCCGTTGCGCCTGAGGCAGAGCCGCGCCATACGCTTGTGACAGTGTCAACGCCAGCGGACACTCGGTGTCAAACACCACCAACGCTGGCGCGCCCGTAGGATGCGCTATCGCCAACGTCACGATGTCGTGCGTGTGGCGGCTGGCGGCGGCCAGCTGCTCATCGCTGATGGGCTGATAGTGAATGTCGGACATGGCGTCGCTGACGGCGGAATGCGTTGACACGGATTAGGGCTTTACCAAAAACCGCAGCGCCGCCTCATAGCCATACGCGCCGAGTCCGCTGATGACGCCGATGGCGATTTCAGAAAAGAACGAGTGGTGGCGGAACGACTCGCGTTGGTAGACGTTCGAGAGATGCACCTCGACAAATGGAATCGCCACGCCCGCCAGTGCATCGCGCAGAGCGACGCTGGTGTGTGTGTAGGCAGCGGGGTTGATGATGATGGCGTCCACCGTGCCGCGCGCGGCGTGGATGGCGTTGACCAGTTCACCTTCGATGTTGTTTTGCACGCAGCGCACGGTTGCGCCGAGTTCGGCGGCAACTTCGCTCAAATGCTGGTTAATGTCGTCTAAAGTTTGCGAACCGTAGACTTCAGGCTCGCGCGTGCCGAGCAGATTCAGGTTTGGGCCGTGGATGACGAGAATGTTTTTCATGTTGTTCCTTTTAATAACGCTATTTTGCCACAAATACACGTTAAAAAACGTAATCTGCGGCGATGGTCATGCCAACTCGAATGCTCTGGCCGCTGCCTTGGCGGATGATGGCATTCATGCCAAAGGTCAATGCATCGTCCATGCGCGCATTGCGACGGTAGTGCAGCAGCGCATCGGTGACCGATGGTTGGCTCAATGCCGTGTTGGGATCGATGTCGGGAATCGGGCAGCGGGTGCAAGGCTTGACGTTTTTGAGTTGTATCTGTTGATCGACATTGAGCCATTCCAGCAGGTCTTCATCGTGCGCCTCAATGCCATCCATGACGATATTGGGGCGAAAGCGTCGCACGTCGACCGTGGTTTGATTGGACTCGGTCAAACGGCGATTCAGCTCAGCCATCGACGCTGTGCCAATCAACAGCAGCGGATAGCCGTCGGCGAACTCTGTGCTCGCATGGTCATCGCCTGTCCACTTGTTGCTGCACGGTCGCGCCACGGCAGCGTTGAAGCGCACCAAGCGCACGCGTTGACCGAGTGCTTCACTGAACCACGCCGCCGCATCATCGCCCATGTCCAAGCCGCTCACCACGTCGTCCCAAATCTGGACAGGGCGCGCGGCGCCATCTGCATTGAGTGCGATGGACAGTTGCGGCATGTTGGGTGCATCGATGTGTATGCGGTCGCCATCGATGCTCGGCACGATGAGCGCCATGCGGGCATGGTCTCGTTGCGACTGCATCACGCCGTTTTCATCAATCAACATGAAATGGCGGTCATATTGCAAACCCGTCGGTGTGAGCAATGCCTCATTGACGCGAATGCCCGCGCAGGATTTAATCGGGTAAATATACAGCTCGGTAATGCGTGCGGTGACATCATTCATAATCTCTCCTTGGATGATGGCATTGTATGGGATGGCTTGATGGCTGTCAAAGCGACCTTGTGTTGCGCGGGGTTTTATGGTTTAATTTGTAGAGTTATTGAACGGTCGTTCGATTTTAAAATACGTTTTGTTGATTGAAATTTTCACCATATTAATTAGGAGTTTGCCATGAGTTTACCCGCGTCATTACAACACCTGCGTTTGCCTGTGATTTGCGCGCCGATGTTTATCGTGTCCAACCCTGCGCTGGTGGCCGCGCAGTGTAAGTCCGGTATTGTCGGCTCATTCCCTGCTCTCAATGCACGTGGCGAGGGCATGCTGGACAAGTGGTTGACTGATTTGCAAAGTGAGCTGGCGGCGGACAAAGCCGCAGGCGGCACACCCGCACCGTTTGCCGTGAATCAAATCGTCCACCCATCCAACACGCGCTTGGTTGAGGACATCACAGTCTGTTTAAAACATCAAGTGCCTGTGTTCATCACCAGTTTGCAAGCACCACCCAAGGCGTTGGTCGATGGCGCGCATGCATACGGTGGCATTGTGTTGCACGATGTGATTAATGTGCGCCATGCGAAAAAAGCCATTGAAGCAGGCGTCGATGGTTTGATATTGGTTTGCGCGGGCGCGGGCGGACACGCGGGCATGCTCAGTCCATTTGCGTTGGTCGGCGAAATTCGCAAATTTTATGACGGTCTGATTGTCCTCTCAGGCGCGATTGCCACAGGCGATGCGATACTCGGCGCGCAAGCCATGGGTGCAGATTTGGCCTACATGGGCACGCGTTTTATTTGCACGACTGAGGCAAATGCCGATGAGGCTTACAAAAAAGGCATTATTGATGCGGCAGCGAATGATGTGATTTACACGAATTTATTCACCGGCGTGCATGGCAACTATCTGCGCGAGAGCATTGTCAATGCAGGACTCAATCCCGATGATTTGCCTGTCGCGGATAAAACCAAAATGAATTTCGGTTCAGGCGGCAATTCGGCCGCGAAAGCGTGGAAAGACATCTGGGGTGTTGGCCAAGGCGTCGGCTTGATTGATGATGCGCCAACGACAGCGGAATTGGTCAATCATTTAGAAAGCGAATACAGCGCAGCGCGAGCAAGGATTGCGCTGTAAAATAAAAATCGAGTGATCGCCACTCGATTTTTTAATGGCGTCATCAAGGAGAAACACATGGGCATCCCCGCTGATACATTGCCGTTTTTGCGTGAGCTTGCAGCGAACAACAACCGCGAGTGGTTCAATGAACAAAAGCCGCGTTTCGTGTCGTTGCAAAAAGAATTGCTGGACATGATTGAGCATCTGCTCGGTCAAGTGATTCAGCGTGACCCCGATTTTATTGGAGTAGAGCCGAAGCGTTGTTTGTTTCGGATTTATAAGGACGCACGCTTTGCCAAAGGCGTGCCGTATAAAACCCATTTCGGCATTCACATCGTCGCCAGTGGCCACCGCGCAGATTTTGAGCGGGCGGGGTTTTATTTGCACATTGAGCCAGGCGCCAGTTTCATCGCGGGCGGCGCGCACTCGCCGAGCGGTGAATGGCTGAAAAGAATTCGTCGCGAGATTGCGCTGCGCGGCGATGATTTTGAGGCGGTGCTCAATGATAAAATATTTAAAAAATGGTTTGGTGAATTGCAAGGCGCATCATTGGTGCGCCCGCCCGCTGGTTACAGCGCAGAGTCGCCGCATTTAGAATTACTCAAACGCAAGGCGATGCTGGTCTCCCATGCGTTGAGTGATGCGGACGTGGTGGATAAAAAATTCATCTCACACTGCGCAAAAACATTTGAAATTTATCAGCCGTTTATGGATTTTTTGAATGCGGGTGAGCGGATTTGATGCAAAGCGATGGGTGTGAAGAACTGAAAAATAGAGTTGCGTTTTTTCAGTATTATCTTATTGAGCATCATCTGCATCAGTCACCACACGGGGCTTGCGGGCGCTGCCCGCCACCATTTTAAATTCAAACAATCGACAATCCAGCGCACCGTTGTACAACGGTGTTTTTTTGGTGGCGGACAGGCGCATGTGTTTGGGTAGGTCGCGGTCGTTGGTGAGCAGGTAAGCATTCCAGCCTGCATAGTTGGCTTTGAGGTGGTCGGCCCAGTCTTTAAAAAACGCGGCGTCCTCGAGCGCACTGACCACGTCGATGCGCTCGCCATACGGCGGATTGCACAGCATCACGCCCTCTGATGTGGGTGGCAATACGTCGAGCGCACTTTGTTGCTCAAACGCAATCGGGAACGGCAGGCCAGCGCGCGTGAGGTTGTTGGCCATGTCGCGCACAGCGTGTGCACTGATGTCCGAGGCGTAGAGTGCGCGCGGTGTTTTGTCGATGACGACGTCGTTTTTGACTGACTGCCACAGCGATTTGTCAAAGGGGCGGTATTTCTCAAATGCGAAATGGCGCTGCCAACCGGGTGGAATATTGGCCGCCATCAAGCCCGCTTCAATCGCAATCGTGCCGCTGCCGCACATCGGGTCGAGCAGTGTTTGGTTGGGCTGCCAGCCAGAGAGCATGACCAGACCTGCGGCGAGGTTTTCGCGCAGCGGGGCGCGGCCTTTGTCCATGCGCCAGCCGCGTTTGAACAATGCTTCGCCTGATGTGTCGAGGTAAATCGTTGCTTCGTTTTCGGTCAAAAATGCGTAAATGCGCGCGTCGGGCGTGACGGTGTCGACGGATGGGCGCACGTCCATGAGGTCGCGGAAGTAGTCGCAGACCGCGTCTTTGATGCGCAGGGTGATGAACTCTAAACTTTTCAGCGGGCTTTTAATCGCCGTGACTTCGATTTTAATCGTGTGGTCGGTTGTGAAATAGCTGCTCCATGGCATGCGCGCAGCGAGTTTGTACACGTCGTCTTCGTTGCGATAGGCTTGATTGCCCAGACGCAATAAAATCCGTGAGGCGATGCGCGAGTGAAGGTTCGCGCGGTACATCAGCGCGGTATCGCCTGCGAATGACACGCCGCCATGGGTGGCTTTGATGTAGCTTGCATTGAGCTGCTCGAGTTCTTTGACGAGCAAGTGTTCGAGACCGCGAGGGCAGGGGGCGAAAAAATTAAGTGTTGACATAGATTAACCAGAAAACGGTTTGATGACCACCAAGGCGGTGATGATGAGAAAAAAGACGACAGGGATTTCGTTAAACCAGCGATACCAAACGTGGCTGTGGCGATTTTGTCCTGCATAAAAAGATTTGAGCAAGCGGCCGCAGTAGTAGTGATAGCCGAGCAAAATCAAAACCAGCGTGAGCTTCATGTGCATCCATGCGCCTGTGAAACCCGCCATATACCACATGACCGAGCCCAACACGATGACAGGCAATGCCAAAATCGTCATGAAGCGATACAGCTTGGATGACATGAGCAATAAGCGTTGCGTGGTCGGTACGTCAGTGACCTGCGCCAAATTAACAAACAAGCGCGGCAGATAAAACAAGCCCGCAAACCACGATGCGACAAAAACGATGTGAAGGATTTTGAGCCAGAGATAGAGCATGATTGAACCTGATGTGTGTGAAAAACCACATTGTACGTGATTGTCAGGATTCAAGGCTCGAATTGCAAGCGCGTGCGCTGCAGCTTAAAACAAAACGTGCATGGCAGGCGGCGTTGCGATTGAATGCTTTGTCATGAATATGCGCGGACTTGAGCAGCAGCTGTGCCGCTCATTGAGTGCCGTTTTTTTTCAAAATGGCCAAGCTTAAGCCCAAACACACGGCCAACATTCCAAGCACTTGATAACCATGAATGTGCTCGCCAATCAACAGCAGCGCCCAGACAATGCTAAATACTGGAATAAAGTTAATAAAATACCCCGCCCGAATGGCGCCCGCGTGTCTGACACCATAGTTCCAAAAAAACGTTGCTGCGATTGAGGCAAATACCGCCATATACGTAATTTGCCACGCAACATCTTCCCAAGGAACATCAATTCGCGCGGTGCCACCCAAAGCCACGTTAATCCCCAGCCAGATTAAAGTACACAGACAGCCCAACAAAAAAAACAATTCCATAAATGAAAATGGATGGACTTTGGGCATGTAGCGCAGCAGTAAAGTGTACAGGCAATACGACAAAACGCCGCTAAAAACATAGACATCACCGGTATGCAGAGCCAAGCCGTTCAAGCCATTCCAGTCACCGCGTAACGCGATTTGCAAAACACCGAGCATTGAGACGGCCGCCCCTAACCACTGCCAGCGAGTGATGTGTTCACGAAAAAAAATTGCAGACATAACGCCAAGTACAGCGGGTGTGGTGGCATTGATGAGTGCTGCATTTACAATTGGCGTGCTGCGCAACCCAAGGTATAAAAACGAGTTGTAACCCACCGCACCTGTTAAGCCGTAGGCCAAAATCAACCAACGTGACGTCCACAAAGTTCGCCAATCCCGTTTTAAGTGTGGCCATGCAAATGGAAAAAACAACAATGCTGCCAATCCCCAACGCAAAGCGTTGAGCAGCAGCGGTGGGACGTGTAAGACCGTCAGCTTGCCCAGTACTGTATTGCCCGACCAAAAAAGTGGTGGCAACACCAATGCCCAGAGGGCCAAACGAAGCGTGTTATTTATTGGCATAAATGGCATCGGGCAGTAGAATGCGCCGATCGACAGTGCTGATTTGAGTGTGTCCACAAAAAGCCATGGTCAAGTCAAGTTCATTGTGAATGATGGACAAGGCTTTGGCGACACCCGCCTCACCCATCGCGCCGAGGCCATACAACATTGAGCGGCCAATATACGTGCCTCGCGCACCCAAGGCCACTGCTTTGAGCACATCTTGTCCGCTGCGAATCCCGCCGTCAAAATGCACCTCAATCTCATGACCAACAGCGGCAACGATTTCAGGCAAGGCGTGAATACTCGAAGGTGCTCCATCGAGTTGCCGTCCACCATGGTTCGAGACAATAAGCGCATCGGCACCACTGTCCACAGCCAGACGCGCGTCCTCGGCATCCATGATGCCTTTGATAATCAACTTGCCGCCCCAGCGCTTTTTAATCCACTCCACGTCTGACCAGCTCAATTCTGGGTCGAACTGCTGTGCCGTCCATGCAGACAACGAGCCCATGTTTTCAACACCTTTGACGTGCCCGACAATGTTGCCAAAATGGCGACGTGGCGTGCGCAACATACCCATACACCAGCGGGGTTTACTCATTAAATTGATGATGTTGGACAGGGTCGGTTTCGGTGGCGCGGACAAGCCATTTTTCAGATCTTTGTGCCGTTGTCCCAAAATTTGCAAGTCCAATGTCAGCACCAGCGCACTACAACCAGCCGCTTTCGCACGGTCAATTAAGCGCTCGATAAAATCCGTGTCCCGCATCACATATAATTGGAACCAAAAAGGGTGGTTGTCAGTGTGTGCCGCCACCTCTTCAATAGAACCAATACTCATGGTGGACAGGGTGAAAGGAACGCCGAAGTTTTTTGCAGCTCGCGCTGCGAGTATCTCACCGTCAGCATGTTGCATGCCCGTTAAGCCGGTGGGTGCTATCGCCACAGGCATGGACACAGGCACACCAACCATGGTGCTTGCTGTGCTGCGCCCGCTCATGTTCACGGCAACCCGTTGACGCAATTTAAATTTTTGAAAATCAGACTCATTGGCACGATAGGTCGACTCTGTCCACGAGCCCGAGTCGGCGTAATCATAAAACATACGAGGCACACGTTTTTTGGCCAATACGCGCAAGTCTTCAATGCATGTGATTACTGTCATGTCAAAACCTTTTTAGGTGGATTAAAGAAGCGCGGATATACGCATCAGATAAAAATAAAACCAAACGATACACCATGGCAAACGATTTATTCAAATTTTTCTTGTACGTCGTATACAGCAGCCCTCCTAAAGCGGCACTGTAGCGCTCATTTTATCGTACAATTCAAAAATAATATTTTGCTTAAAATCCCATCCACACTGGAGAATTATATGAGCCATGACCAAAAATTGTCGCAGTTGCTTAAAGTCATTGGGCCACATTTTCTTGCGGAAAACATCCTGACCCAAGCCCCGCATATGCGTCCTTATGAATCGGACGCCTTAACAATGTTTAAGCAATTGCCTTTGTGCGTTGTCATGCCAGAAACCGAAGCGCAAATACAGTTGTTGATGCGCACATGCTCCGAGTTGTCTTTACCTGTGGTTACGCGCGGCGCCGGTACTGGCTTGTCGGGTGGAGCAACTCCGAATGCACAGGCTGTACTGTTGGTCATGACCAAGTTTAATAAAATTTTAGAGGTCAATGGTGAAAACGCTTTTGCCTGCGTGCAGGCCGGTGTGCGCAATGCCGCCATTTCCGAAGCGAGTTCTGCCGATGGTTTGTACTATGCGCCCGATCCATCGTCGCAGATAGCTTGCTCAATTGGTGGCAACGTGGCAGAGAATTCTGGTGGCGTACATTGCCTCAAGTATGGCTTAACGCTGCACAACATTTTAAAAGTTCGAGTGGTGCTCATCAACGGCGAAATTGTCGAACTCGGTGGTTTGGCGCCAGACACACCGCATTTGGACTTACTGTCCGTTTTTATAGGATCCGAGGGGATGCTGGGTGTGGTGACCACTGTCTGGGTCAAACTCATACCCAAGCCAAAATTGGCAGAAGTTATTTTGGCATCGTTTTCCTCTGTGCAAAGTGCGGCAGATGCAGTGGCGCAAATCATCGCCAACGGATTGATTCCCGCTGGTTTAGAGATGATGGATGCTGCGACGACACGGGCTGTGGAAGGGTTTTTACATGCAGGCTATGATTTGGATGCGGCGGCATTGCTGCTGTGTGAGTCAGATGGTGAGCCGGAAGTCGTGCGTGCAGAGATAGCTGCGATGAGTGATATCCTCACTCAGGCGGGTGCTTATCGTTTACAAGTGTCGCAAAATGAGGCCGAGCGTTTGAATTTTTGGCTCGGGCGAAAGTCGGCTTTTCCTGCGGCAGCGAGCATTGCGCCTGATTATTATTGTATGGACGGCACAATTCCTCGTAAAAACCTAGGTGCATTGCTCAATTCAATCACGCAGTTGGAGCAAGAGTTCAACTTGCAATGTCTAAATGTGTTTCATGCGGGCGATGGCAACTTACACCCCATGATTTTATTTGACGGTACAAGCAGCGAGCAGACCGAACGCGCCGAGGCATTTGGTGGCAAAATTTTAGAAGCGTGCATTGAGCAAGGCGGAACGATTACGGGTGAGCATGGTGTGGGCTTGGAAAAAATCGGTCATATGTGCATACAGTTCAGCGATGCCGAGCGACAAACCATGTGGGCAGTAAAGGCCGCGTTTGATCCACAGCTGTTACTCAATGCAGATAAAGCGATACCGACGTTACACCGTTGTGCCGAGTTTGGTCGCATGCATGTCCATCATGGCAATCTCCCGTTTCCAGAGATTCCACGTTTTTGATTGGCACTCAATTTTTTATTAAGATTTAAACTTGCACTTCAAGGTCACAATGGACAACGTACTCGAGCACTGGCGCGAACGCATAGCACACGCCAAAAAACAACACAGACCTTTGCGCTTTGAAGGCGCGGGCAGTAAAAACTTTTATGGAAAAAACCCGCAAGCATGGGACTGTACGGTTATCGACACCCGTGATTTTTCCGGTGTGGTCAGTCACGAGCCCACTGAGTTGGTGGTGACGGTACGCGCGGGCACGCCTTGGCGCGTTCTCGCCGATGCTTTGGCAGAGCGCAATCAATGCCTGCCTTTTGACCCGCCGTTTGTTGACCAAGGTGCCACAGTCGGCGGCGTTATCAACGCAGGCTTAACCGGTGCGTCCCGTTTGCACGTTGGCGGCATTCGCGATTTTGTACTGGGCGCGCAGATGATGAACACACATGGTGAGCTGCTTAGTTTTGGTGGGCAAGTCATGAAAAATGTTGCAGGTTATGATGTTTCACGCTTGCTGGTCGGCAGTATGGGCACACTAGGATTGCTCACACAGGTCTCACTCAAAGTCGTGCCACAGCCAGCGGCACAACAGACTTTGTTTTTAAACTGTGATTACGCTGTCGCGCAAATCATCGCACGAAAATTTTTAGTTCATCCCGTGGCAATCAACGCCAGTGCTTGGTTTGAAAATAAATTATCGGTTCGTCTCTGCGGTGCTTTAGCAGCGGTTGAATCAAGTATTGATCACCTTAACCGTTGGGCGCAATCACTCACACGCCACGATTTTATCGTGCTCGATGCGGTTGACGCACACGTGTTTTGGCAATCTTTGAATGAGCAAACACACCAGCACTTCAACGACGCGCCCAGCCCTGAGCACACGCTTTGGCGGGCTGTTTTACCCACCCATATAGATGGCTTAACCGTACACCCGTACACGGGTTTAGCCATGTGGGGCGGCGCTTTGCGTTGGATTTGGTCGACCGATGATTTGCGTGCCGTATTTGCTGCTGCAGATGGTTATGCCACTGCATACCGAGTGCCTGAGCATGTTGTTTGGGCGACACCTTCAAGCACGACCCCAGCTTTAAACGCATTGCGAAATAGTGTCAAAGCGCAGTTTGATCCGCTTGACTTATTTAACCCCCATCGTTTGGATTTTGTAGGAGGGCACCATGCACCTTGATTTGATTGACAGTCTTAAGCATTCGGAGGGCGCTCTAAGCACACAAAAGCTCATCGAGAGCTGCGTGCATTGCGGCATGTGTTTGGGTACTTGTCCGACTTTCGGCATCACTGGTGATGAAGCAGACAGCCCGCGCGGCCGCATTTATCAAATTAAAAACCTGTTAGAGGGGCAAGCGGATGCAGGTGCCGTGCAATTGCATTTAGACCGCTGCCTGACATGCCGATCGTGTGAAACAACCTGCCCATCAAGTGTGAATTATGGTGAAATTTTAGAGTGGGGGCGCGAGCACTTAAGCGAGCATCACGCACGTCCGTTTATGCAGCGCATGCAATTGAAAGTTTTGCGAGCAGTTTTGACTCGACCAAAGTTATTCGGAGCTTTATGGCGCGTCGGTGCCATCGGTGCAGCCGTTCTTCCCAAACAATACGCACGCAAACTCAGCTACCGCACACCATTTAAACAGCCGTCATCGAGCCCCATCAAAACGCTGCCCTCCATCGACTTAACCGTACTCATCCATCAAGGCTGCGTGCAAAACACTTTGTCACCCAACATCAATCAAGCAAGCGAACGTTTACTGCACGCATGGGGTGTTCGCGTGCTGCACGTTCAAGACCATTGTTGTGGCGCTGTGTCAGCGCACAGTGATGATTTATCAGGGGCACGTGCATTCGCCAAACGCAACATACAAGCGTGGCAAACTGTTTTGGAGGAACAACCCAAAGCACTCATAATCTCAAATGCTTCTGGCTGCGGCGTTCAATTAAAACAGTATGGCTCATTGTTTAAAACCAACGATGCCCTGCACGCATCGGCACAGCAGGTCAGTGCTGCAGTGCGTGACATCGCACAGATATTTGAAACCATCTGTCAGCTACAAACGCCGCTGGTACCTGAAATGCAACACCGCATCGGCCAGCTCAACCCCGCACAAAAACGCATGAGCTACCATGAGTCTTGTACCTTACAACATGGTCAAAAACTCAAAGGCATGGTGCCAAAATTGTTGCGTGAGCTTGGTCTAGAACTCTCGCCGAGCATCAACACGCATCTGTGCTGCGGATCCGCAGGGACATATTCAATCACTCAGGCCAAACTCTCACAGCAGCTGCTTGAGAATAAAATCAAAGATTTAAAATGCGAAGGTTCTGCGGGCATTTTGAGCGCCAATGTGGGGTGCATTCACCACATTGCCAGCGGTACAGAGATCCCTGTCATGCACTGGATGGAATGGCTTGATGCTGTTTGGACGAACCGTATTTAACGAGTTGGAGTGATGTCAATGCAATATTTCTACGGCTCCTTGAGGGAGGCTCAATAAAGTCGCCATGCGCCATACGTTGAGAGAAAATCAGAATCACCCCACGCATATTAACAAAGTAAATATGCGCTTGGTCTGCGACGTTGTTGTTTTCGAATAGCTTGAGCACACACTGTAAAAATATTGGAAAAACAAATCAGGAAGTTCGCACTTCCTGATAAAGGTCGGGGGCATCGATCGGTTTTTCAGTGATGTCACGGCGGCTCATTTGTCCAGCCCCAAGCGGTGGCGGATGATGGGGTCGGTGAAGCGCTCGTTGTCACTGATTGCAGTGGTGGCGGTGACAGGTGCGGCCGCTTCAGTGGCGACCACTGATCTCACGGTGCCTGGGCAGCTGCGGCCTGTGGCTTCCACTGCGGCGCGGTTGTCGGGGGTTTGGCAGAGCAGAGCAATGGCGACGTCATTTAAACCCATGGCGCGGAATTCGCGGGCATCGAGTCGGCGCACGCAATTTTTATCGGTCCATGTCGTACCGCCGCTTAAGCCAAAGCCAGATATCGAAGCGCCGAAGCTGCTTGAGCCCATACAGGTGTCCGTCATCGTGGTGACGAGGGGTGGTGCGTATAAAGCGGGTGCTGCTTTGACGGTGTAGCTGCCTTTGTATTCCATCGTGCTGTTGGCAGGCCCACTTGGGAAATTAATGGTGTTGGTGTTGGTGCCATTCGATGTGCCTGTGGATGTCGAGTTAGAGTTTGAGTTTGAGGTTGACGTGGTGTCGTCCGCATGTGCGATACCCAGTCCACTGAGCAGACTAACCAGTAACAGGGCTTTGAAAGCGTGTTTCATTTTAGTTCTCCTTGAGCACTGAGCAACAAACTGAGTGCAAAAAATCAGTGGGGATACTGAGCTCGCCGTGGTGAATCCATCGACCAGCGGTTCTCCCCATCGTGTGATGACCATAAATGATGTACTTTTTAAATTTAAAATTGAATGTTTGCGTCTAAATCCATCAAGGTTTTAAATTGAAAGGACAGTTTTGAATGATCATGGAAAGACCCACATAAAAGTACCCATACCGCCTGCTGCATTAGCGCCTGTCGTGCTGCCTGACAAGCCACCTGCTGCTGCACCGCCAAAGCCGATGCCGCCAGAGAGGCTGGTGTTGTTAGAGATAGGTGAAGTGGTGGATTGAGTGACGACTTGACCTGGGCTGACAACAACACCAGACTGGGCATTGCCGCTGCTGCTGTTCGCAGTGGTTGCGCCGTGCAGACCAGTACCAAGTGTGATGGCACCCGCTGCACCGCCAGAAACAGACGATGAGCTGGAAGCAGCATTGCCGCCACCGATGGTGAATGAGCCTGCGCTTGCAGCAGTGGCGCAGAGGATGGCGGCTGTGAGGGCTGCGATTTTGATGGTTTTCATGGTAGTTCTCCTAAGTGTAAAAAAGTGAGACAAAAGAGGGTGGTGCATTCGAGCATGGTGTCTCATCCATGTTCAAAACTGTGACACTCAAATCATCGAATCTGTGTTGCTGCGATTTTTTGAGTGGACAACCCATCATGTGAACCGGTGAAAAGGTGTTTGCAGATGCGTTGTCGTTGGGTGAAGATTACGCTCGCAGGCCTTGTGTGGCAAGGCTTTCGGTGGAGTGCGTCATTTGGCAGGAGGTGTTTTTGAGATAATTGAGAAATGGAGTACTCCATGCTCGGGCGGCATGTGGCTTGATGTTGCATTGTGGCGCTGAGTGGGTGACGGAGCGTTTGTGGGGCGAGGTTGTACGGCTTTTGAGCTGTTGTTATTTGGGCTTTGGATGGGGTTTTTGTGGATTTTTGAAGCGTAAAAGTCAAAAAAGCATCGGGTTTCTGGGTTTGCAGGGTGATTTTTGCATCAAAATTGAAAATTAATCGACTCGCTGGTATTGGGTCTGTGTGGTCGTGAATTCGAGGTAGCACTTTGTTATTGTTGCAAAAACATGCTTATTGGGCTTAAAAACGTCCAACACCATTTACTTTTTAGGTGTTCTGGTTCATATTGATAGAAACCGAGCGCTGGTTAAATCGTCGGTCAAATTGTCAAAAATCTTGATAAATTGCCGACAGCTGCGAGTGCAGCGCCTTGACTGTTGCCTGACTGTGAAACCCAAAACGGTTCCGCAGGATCCCTTTCCATCACTCAAACCTCATTTAGGAGGTGTGTTGTGAACACCGCTTCAATCCATTCCCCTCGGACGGCGCACATGGCGCATGCATCGTTGTGGATGTGCGCATTGATTTGGGGCGGTAGTTTTGTCCTCCAAAAAACAGCGATGGCCGACATTTCCCCTTTGTTGTTCAACGCTTTGCGCAGCGCTTTGGCGGCGACAGTGCTGCTGATGTGTGTGGTGGCGCTGCGTTGCTATTCTAAAAAATCCCCCTCTAAAAACACCCGCGACCAAGCGGAGCTCCCCGCGAGTGATGTGCTCGCTTATGGGGCGTCGTGGTTGACAGTCGATGAGCTGAAATTTGGTTTGCATCTGGGGTTTTGGTTGTGGCTCGCATTCGCTTGTCAGCAAATCGGACTGGTGGACACGATGGCGTATCGCGCGAGTTTCATCACGGGTTTGTACATTATGTTTGTGCCATTTTTGATGCGGGTGTTTTTTTCGACGTCGGTCGCTTCGTGGCAACTCAGTATGGCTGGCTTGGGCAGTCTGGGGCTTTTTTTATTGACCACGAGTGCGGATGATTTTGGCATGCGGCGGGGCGATGTCTGGGTTCTGGTCAGTGCGGTGATGTGGGCGATGCATGTGGTGGTGTTGGGGCAAAATAAACAGCGTGGGCGACTGTTGCAAATCGCCTGTGTGCAAATGTTGGGTTGTGCCGTATTGAGCGCGCTGTCGTCGTGGTTGTTGCAGGAGGATTGGGCGTGGTGGCGCGTGTCTGCGGTGATGTGGCCATTGTTGTATTTGGGCGTGTTGGCGAGCGGGGTGGCTTTTACGTTTCAGGTGTTTGGCCAAAATATCGTTGCGCCTTCAGTCGCGGCGATTATCTTGAGTTTTGAAGCGATGCTTGGCGCGTGGGCTGGTTGGTATTTTTTGCAAGAGCCTTTCAGTTTGCGCAATTTGGTGGGCGCGGTTCTGATTGTGCTGGCGATTGGTTTGGTGGAGGTGACGAATCATTTGCAAGTTTTGGCGCAACGATCGACGCTGCGAAAAAGCCATGCGTCGTATGAGCCGGCTCAAAAACACGAGCACCACATGAATGAAGGAGTGGATTTGTGAATGCCAAAACCATTTTTTCTACGCGCCACGAAGAAGGTCAAGCCAAGCATTGCCGCGAACAACAAGAGCGTTTGGTCGCTGATCGCGTTCAGTTTTCTTTTCGACTGCATTTGAATTTTTCGCTGATCAATATCATCACGGCGGGTTTTATTTTTGGTATGTACGATGGCGAGTTGAGCACGCGAGTGTTGCTGCTGTGGACCGGTGGCTTGATTGTGGTGGTGCTGTTTGAAATGGCATTGTATGTGGCGTATTTGTTTCATCGCGACAGACTCTGTGCGACGAATTGGGAGCGTGCATATTTGGTATTGCATGTGTTGGCTTGTGTGGGTGTGGGTGGTGGTATTTGGTGGGGGCAGACGGGCGATGCGACGCAGGGTCATTTGGCCATCACCATTGTTATTTTGGTGTATGCGGTGGTGTCGTATGGCATGAATCTGTTCAATGTGCGCATGTTCACAGCGTGCATTGTTGCGTTGTTTGCACCGGCAGTGGCGTTTTATGCGAGCTTACAAACCACACATGGTTTTTTATTCATGATGGCATTCGTGATCATCGGTTTGATGTTGGTATCGAGTGCGGCGATTAGCTCGCAGTTTTTTAAATCCTCAACTGAGAATCTTTACCGCATCGAGGAGTTGACCAAAACCCTGTCGGCTGAAAAAGAAATCAGCGAAATCGCATTGGAGCTCGCCGATGCGTCGAATCAAGCGAAAACCATGTTTTTTGCCGCCGCCAATCATGACCTGCGCCAGCCTTTGCATGCTTTGTCTTTATTGGTCGGGGCGCTAAAATTAGAAAAACTATTGCCGAGTGCCGCCCGTGACATCACGGTGCAAATGGATGAGAGTGTCCAAACCTTAAGCAAGATGTTTGACCATTTTCTCGACATCAGTCGCATCGAGACGGGGCAGGTCACGGTGAACTTGCAAAGCATTGAGTTGCAAAGTGTCTTCAACGACATGATGAAGCAATTTAATTTAATCGCTGCAGACAAAGGCTTGCAAC
>CALMCK010000174.1 GCA_937862845.1 uncultured Burkholderiaceae bacterium
ATCAGCAGAGACTTTGTCGCCGTATTCTTCCAAAGATTTCTTGGTTGAATGCAAGAGGGCATCAGCACCGTTGCGCGCTTCAGCCATTTCACGGGCTTTTTTGTCTTCTTCTGCGTTGACTTCTGCATCTTTCACCATTTGGGCGATTTCGTCTTCAGACAGACCCGAGTTCGCTTTGATGGTGATTTTGTTTTCTTTGCCTGTGCCTTTGTCTTTGGCATTGACGTGCAAAATACCATTTGAGTCAATATCGAAAGTCACTTCAATTTGCGGCACGCCGCGTGGCGCTGGTGGAATGCCTTCGAGGTTGAACTCGCCGAGCATTTTATTGCCTGCGGCCATTTCACGCTCGCCTTGATACACTTTAACGGTCACCGCAGGTTGATTGTCGTCTGCTGTCGAGTAGACTTGTGCGAATTTGGTTGGGATCGTGGTGTTTTTCTTAATCATTTTCGTCATCACGCCGCCCATGGTTTCGATGCCGAGTGACAATGGCGTCACGTCGAGCAACAAAACGTCGGTGCGGTCGCCGCCGAGTACTTGACCTTGAATCGCTGCGCCAACGGCGACGGCTTCATCAGGGTTGACGTCTTTACGGGCTTCTTTGCCGAAAAACTCTTTGACCTTCTCTTGCACTTTTGGCATGCGCGTTTGGCCACCGACGAGGATAATGTCGTCGATGTCAGTGACTTTTAAGCCTGCGTCTGTCAATGCGGTGCGGCATGGCGCGATGGTGCGTTCAATCAATTCCTCAACCAATGACTCGAGTTTTGCACGGCTGATTTTGAGTGCCAAATGCTTCGGGCCACTCGCATCGGCGGTGATGTACGGCAGATTGATTTCTGTTTGTGCGGCCGAACTCAATTCGATTTTCGCTTTTTCAGCGGCTTCTTTGAGGCGTTGTAATGCCAAAACGTCTTTGCTTAAATCGACGCCTTGGTCTTTTTTGAACTCATCAACAAGGAAGCTGATGATGCGTTGGTCAAAGTCTTCGCCACCGAGGAATGTATCGCCATTGGTCGAGAGTACTTCAAACTGCGTTTCACCATCGACATCGGCGATTTCGATAATCGAAACGTCAAACGTACCGCCACCCAAATCGTACACGGCTACTTTACGGTCGCCTGTTTCTTTTTTATCCAAACCAAACGCCAATGCCGCTGCGGTTGGCTCATTGATGATGCGTTTCACGTCCAAACCCGCGATGCGACCCGCGTCTTTGGTGGCTTGACGCTGCGCGTCGTTGAAATATGCGGGCACAGTGATGACGGCTTCGGTCACTGCTTCACCGAGATAGTCTTCGGCGGTTTTTTTCATTTTGCGCAAAATTTCTGCAGAGATTTGTGGCGCGGCGAGCTTTTGATCGCGCACTTGCACCCATGCATCGCCATTGTCCGCTTTAACAATCGAAAACGGCATCATATCGATGTCTTTTTGAACTTCTTTGTCTTCAAAGCGGCGGCCGATGAGGCGCTTCACCGCAAACAATGTGTTTTTAGGATTGGTGACCGCTTGGCGCTTGGCCGCAGCACCCACCAAAATTTCGCCATCTTCTTGATACGCAATAATCGACGGCGTCGTGCGCGCGCCCTCTGCATTTTCGATGACTTTTGGCGTATTGCCTTCCATGACCGACACGCATGAATTGGTTGTACCCAAGTCAATACCAATGATTTTTCCCATGTTGTTTCTCCAGATTGCTGTGTTAATTAATTGGTTAATAAATATCAAGCACGTTGTTTTATCGCGCCTTGAGACATAATTGGTGGCTTAAACCTTATTTTCAAGAGGCTTTTATACAAATTCTTGCCGATATTTACTGATAGAGTCGGTCGACTATAAAAAACCCCGCAAAAAGCGGGGCATTCATGATTCATATAAAAATCCATTATTTTGTAGAAATCACTCGTGTCTTAGGGATGCTGTCATGCCAAGGCTGCGTACCAAAAGTCGAAAACGCTTCAAATGGAATAAATCGGCATGCTGTACGGCCCAATACTTTACCCAAAGTCAACGGAGAACCATCTTCGGTAATCACTTTTGTTTTCATCAGCATTTTTCCGAGCGTTTGACCGAAAGTCAACTCCAAGTAAATAAAATAGCCAAGAAACAAAACAATAAAGAGAATAGTTGGCGCTGCACTGTCGGCACTAAAACCAAGCATGCCGCCCAAAAGAGCGCCTACAAATAGCAAAACATAAATCGCTATCGTATCGATGCAATATGTACCAAATCTCTGCCCTTTGCTGGCAAGATTCGTAGCAGTAGAGTTCACAGCAGTAATGGGTGACTGCGGTGCTTCATAGGGGTTATTCATTTGACTCATCTTGACTCCTTTTTGTAGATTAATAGTAAATTGTAGGCGCAGTATACCACACAAAATGTCCGCATTTGAACATCTAGAATATTTTTTTAGACAGACCATCAAACCAACTCAACCCACCCACTCCCGCGCATTTTGAAACAGTTGCAACCATGGCGAAACGTCCCAATCATCGGGTTTGTATGAAAACTGCTCTGCGCGATACACGCGCTCAGGGTGCGGCATCATGATGAGCACGCGGCCGTCAGCGGATGTGAAACCATTCAGGCCGAGCGGTGCGCCGTTCGGGTTCATCGGGTAGGTTTCTGTGGCGTTGTGGCCTTGGTCGACATAGCGCAGGCTGGCTTTATTGGCGGCAAGAACAGCATCTACATCACTCGCAGCAGCATAGCTGGCTCGGCCTTCGCCGTGGGAAACGACGATGGGCAAGACGCTGCCGGCCATGCCTTTGAGCAATACCGATGGCGATTCGGTGATTTGCACTTGGGCGAGGCGGGCTTCATATTGCTCGGATTGGTTGCGCACAAATTTTGGCCAGTGTTCGGCGCCAGGGATGATGTCTTTGAGGTTGCTCATCATTTGGCAGCCATTGCACACGCCGAGGCTGAA
>CALMCK010000175.1 GCA_937862845.1 uncultured Burkholderiaceae bacterium
ATTCGCTTTGGCAATCTGTGGATTGGCCGAAGCGGTCAGGCTGGTCATACCGAGCGCGCCGAGTAAGGCCGTGCTGGTGAGGATGAGTTTGATGTTCATAATGTGTCTCTTTCTCTCTCGAAATGTGTTGCTGTATAAAACCCGAGGGTGGGTTTTGGTTGACACCGAGGTGTCAGCTCAAACTTTTAATCCATGTGGCCACCGACTTGAGCTCGGCGTCGGACATGCTATCATTCGCAGGCATTTTTTCTTTACCAAAAAAGGAGGAGACGCCTTTTCGGATGGTGTGCTTGATTTCGTCAGTGCTTGCGTTGCGCGCGATGGATTGAAAAGAAGGTGCTTTTTTCTTTGAGTCGATCGCATGGCATTTAAAACACATGTTTTCACGGGCAATTTGCTCGCTCGCCTGTGCCGCGAGTGTAAATGTACTGGCGCTGATAATTGTGGCGATGATGAGTGATTTTTTCATTTGGCCTTCCTTCATAATGTTTGCGGATGAATGCATCGGCAGATGAATGCGTTGACCGCTCGGTGCATGCAGCTGCACGCACCGAGCGGGTCGTCATCAATAATTGATGTCCGCATCCAATACCGCGCCTTTAGACGCAGCAGATGCGAGCTGGCCGAATTTTGCCAAAATACCGCGGGTGTAGCGTGGTTTGGGTTGCACCCAGTTGGCACGACGTGCGGCGATGGTGGCATCGTCGACATTCAATTGTAAAAGCAATTGATGCGCGTCGATGGTGATGGAGTCGTTTTCTTCAATCAGGCCAATCAAGCCGCCGACGTGCGCCTCGGGCGACACGTGACCGACCACCATGCCCCAAGTGCCACCAGAAAAACGACCATCGGTGATCAAGCCGACCGACTCGCCGAGGCCTTTGCCAATCAATGCGCCTGTCGGTGCGAGCATTTCGGGCATACTGGGGCCGCCTTTCGGGCCGAGATAGCGCATGACGACGACGTCGCCCGCGACGATTTTATCGGCGAGGATGGCTTCCATCGCAGATTGTTCGTTGTCAAAAACGCGGGCAGGGCCCGTCATGACTGGGTTTTTCAGGCCTGTGATTTTAGCGACAGCGCCTTCTGGTGAAAGGTTGCCTTTGAGAATCGCGAGGTGGCCTTCTTTATAGAGTGGTTTGTCGATGGGGAAAATCACGTCTTGGTCAGCAGCAGGTGCATCGGGCACGTCCGCAAGCGCTTCGGCAATCGTTTGACCCGTGATGGTCAAGCAGTCGCCGTGCAGCAAGCCCGCTTTGAGCAACATTTTCATGACTTGTGGAATGCCGCCTGCGCGGTGTAAATCTGTCGCGACGTATTGACCCGATGGTTTGAGGTTGCAAAACACGGGGACTTTTTTGCGCATGCGCTCAAAGTCGTCAATCGTCCAGTCGATGTTCGCCGCATGGGTGATGGCGAGGAAATGCAGCACCGCATTGGTCGAGCCACCTGTCGCCATGATGACCGCGACAGCGTTTTCGATGGATTTTTTGGTCACGATGTCGAGTGGGCGACGGTTGTGGCGAATCGCATCGAGCAATACCTCGCCAGATTTTGCCGCTGAGTCGACTTTTTCTTGGTCGGGATTCGCCATCGTCGATGAGTAAGGCAAGCTCATGCCCATCGCTTCAATCGCCGAGCTCATCGTATTCGCCGTGTACATACCGCCGCACGAACCGCTGCTTGGGCACGCGTTGCGCTCGACACCGTCAAAGTCCTCTTGAGTCATTTTACCGGCTGTGAATTGGCCGACCGCTTCAAAGGCCGAGACAATCGTTAAATCCTGACCTTTGTAGTTACCAGGGCGAATCGTGCCGCCGTAGACATAAACAGCAGGCACATTTGTGCGCAAAATCGCCATCATGCCGCCCGGCATGTTTTTATCACAGCCGCCGATGACCAGCACGCCATCCATCCACTGGCCGCTCACGCAAGTCTCGATGCAGTCCGCGATGACTTCGCGTGATGCCAGCGAATACTTCATGCCTTCCGTGCCCATGCTCATGCCGTCCGAAATCGTCGGCGTGCCGAAGGTTTGCGGATTGCCGCCTGCTGTTTTAATCGCTGTCACTGCCGCGTCGCACAGTTTTTGTAAGCCAGAATTGCACGGCGTGATGGTCGAATGACCATTGGCAATGCCCACCATCGGGTTTTTAAAGTCTTCTTCTTTATAGCCCATCGCGTAATACATCGCGCGGTTTGGGCTGCGAGCCACACCTTGTGTGACGTGGGATGAGCGTTCTGTGCCTTTGATTGGGTCGGTCATGATTTTCCTTGCGGTGTTGGGTGATTGGGGGCATCGATGATGCGCATCGCGACATTTTACAACAAAGCGGGTGGGTTTGGATATGTGTGTGATAAGTCGTTGACGATGCGGTTGTTTCACGCCATACTTACTTGAGTACGGGCAGTGATTTGTGGGTGAATTGTTGATTGAATGGAGGCAATATGTTTGATTGGAATGATTACGGACACGGGGTGTATTGTTTTGACTCGGGTTATGCGCGCCCAGAGTTGGCGGCGATTTATTTGTTGGTCGAAAATGGTCGCGCGGCGTTCATCGATACGGGCAGCAATGCCTCTGTGCCGAATGCAATCGCTGCGTTGCAAAAAGTCGGTTTGGATGAGACTTCGGTGGATTTCGTCATTCTCACCCACATTCACCTTGATCATGCGGGTGGTGCGGGTCTGATGATGCAAAAATTCCCGAACGCCAAACTCGTGGTGCATCCGCGTGGTGTGCGGCACATGGTTGAGCCGTCTAAATTGGTGGCGGGTGTGACGGCGGTGTATGGCTCGGAATTTGTGCAGAGCATGTATGGCGATATTTTACCGATTGCTGCCGAGCGCATCATCGAGGCTGGCGATAAGTTCGTCCTAAACTTGAATGGCCGCGAGCTGGTGTGTATTGAAACTGATGGTCATGCGCGCCATCACAATTGCATCATTGATAAAAAATCTGATGGCATTTTTACAGGTGATATGTTTGGGCTGTCCTATCGCGAAACAGATGTGGATGATCGGGTGTTCATTTTTCCAACCACCACGCCATCACAATTCGACCCACAAGCCATGCGTCGGTCCATCGATAAATTGGTTGGGATTTCACCGAAATACATGTATTTAACCCATTATGGTCGAGTGACAAATGTGGCGCAGTTGAGTAAAGAATTTTTGCGTCACCTATCTGTGGCGGTTGACACAGCATTGTACGTGCATGGTTTAAATTTGGATGCTGCCGCACGTCATAAGCGAATAACAGATGCTTTGCATGCATACGTGCTCATGCAGTTGCGGTTGTTTGGTTGCTCACTAAGTGATGCAAAAATTCACGACGTGTTTGAAGGTGATATAGCGCTAAATGCTCAAGGTATGGAGGTGTGGCTTGATTCGTTGTCCATGTGAATGGATGTGCGATGCTCATACGGCTTCAAAGCAAGTGTGAGTAGAGTAGACTTTGCGTTATAATTCTGCTTTTCGTCACACATAAAAAGGTTTGTCATGGCTCTGGTTCATCCGCAATACGACGCAGTTGCGTTCACAATTTTTAATTGGCCGGTGCATTGGTATGGCTTGACCTATCTGGCGGCGTTCATCATGTTTTTATTGGTGGGTAAATACCGTGCGCGCAAAATGCCGCTGCTGGGCTTTAAACCAATAGAGCTGGACGATATTTTATTTTATGGTGTGCTCGGTGTGATATTGGGCGGGCGTCTGGGTTATGTGCTGTTTTACAAACTGGGTGATTACGCGGCAAACCCCTTGGATATTTTGAAGGTTTGGCAAGGCGGCATGTCCTTTCATGGCGGCTTTCTCGGCGTGGCGGTGGCGATGTGGTGGTACGGTCGTAAAACCCAACGCAGTTTCTTTGAAGTCACCGATTTTATTGCGCCGCTCGTGCCGCTCGGTTTGGCGGCGGGGCGATTGGGCAATTACATCAATGGCGAGTTGTGGGGACGTGTCTCCGATGCAGGTTACTCGTGGTTGATGGTGTTTCCGCAAGCGCGTGGCGCTGATGAGCAGTTGCTCACGGTCACACCGAGTTTGTTGGACAATCCCAACATCGCTGCGGCATGGCAGATGTACAGTGGCTTGCCGCGTCATCCTTCTCAAATTTATCAATTGCTCGGCGAAGGCCTGTTGCTGTTTGTGATTTTGTGGCTGTATTCACGCAAAATGCGTCCCGTGATGGCCGTCACGTCGGTGTTTTTGATGGGCTATGGTGTGATGCGTTTTCTCGCCGAATTCGCGCGTGAGCCCGATGACTTTCTCGGTTTGTTCGCAGGCTTGTCGATGGGGCAAATTTTATCGATACCGATGATAGTCGGCGGCGCACTGGCGTTGTATGTCTCGTGCCGCAGAGCCCGCGTGAAGTGAGTCATTGGTGCTGTCGTTTGCACGACAATCCGCCTTGGGAGGGGCATTGAGATTCATTAAAAATAAAATTATCGTTGTTGCATCGGCTCTGTTGTTGGCGAGCTGCGCCAACACACCTGCGCTGGACATTCCCCGCATTGCCTCGTATGCACCTGCGCCTGACGTGAGCACGCCATTGGCGCAGCAGCTCGCGACGGCACAAAAAGAGAAAGGTGGCCAAGCCAGTTCGGGCAGTTATCTGCTTTCAAATGGTGTCGAAGCGTTGGCCATGCGCACCAGCCTCATCAAAAATGCAAAAAACACGCTCGATGTGCAATACCACTCGATTCACGCGGGCATCAGCACGGCATTGTTGACCAATGAAACCATACTGGCTGCGCATCGTGGCGTGAAGGTGCGGATTTTGATCGATGGTGTGGACGCACAGGGCACGCGCAGTCACATAGACTTGATTGCTTCCCATCCCAATATTGAAATCCGCGTGTACAACCCTGTGAAACGTTTGAATGGCAGCTTTGTCACACGAAATGGCATGTTTTTATTGCACCTCAAAACCCTGCATCGACGCATGCACCATAAAATGCTGGTGGCCGACGGCGTGGTCGGTTTGACGGGCGGGCGCAACATCGGCAATGCGTATTTCAGCGCGGATGAATCGGATAATTTCTCGGATTTGGATGTTTTGCTCGGCGGCAAAGCAGTGGCCGCATTGGAAAAAAGTTTTGATGAATACTAGAATTCATCGAACTCATGGCCTGTGCAGGCCATCCACTCCGAACGCGATCAAGCCAAACCTGAAGCCGTGCAGGCTTAT
>CALMCK010000176.1 GCA_937862845.1 uncultured Burkholderiaceae bacterium
CGGATACGCAGGAGGTGTATGGTTTGTTTAAAGATGCGGTGCTGGGTATGGATGCGGGACTGGTGGTGAAGGCAAATAAACATTATGTGTCGTTCGTCGGGCGGCGCAATGTGGTGGATGTTCAGATTCAGAAAAACGGTCTGAAAATCATGCTGAATCTGCGAAAAGGTGAGCTTGAGGATGCGAAAGGCTTGGCGAAAGATGTGTCGAGTATCGGGCATTTGGGCAATGGCGATTATCAAGTTGAGTTGTATGGCAATGGTTATGTGGTGTTTTTTGAATATGTCTTGAGCTTGGTGCGGCAGGTTTTGGAAAGCGATGGGCGCAGATGAGTGCTTCGATGTGTGTGTGCGGTGCTTCGATGGCGTATGAGATGTGTTGCGGTGGGTATCACAAAGTGGGTGGTTTGCCTGCTTTGACGGCGGAGAAGTTGATGCGCTCGCGTTATGCGGCGTATGTGTTGGGCTTGGAAGACTATTTGCTCAACACGTGGCATGCGAGTACGCGGCCTGCGTCGCTGTCGGATGATGCGCCTGTGAAGTGGTTGGGCTTGTCGGTGAAGCGGGCTTGGGATGGTGGTGCGGATGAGGGATTTGTTGAATTCGTTGCGCGTTATCGGGCGGGTGGTGGCGCGGCGACTCGGCTGCATGAGGTGAGTCGATTTGTCCGTGAGGATGGCCGATGGCTTTATGTGGATGGGGTGTTTGAGGATTGATGCTGTTTTTCACGTTTCATTTTTTCAGCGTCTCGTCGTTGCGTGACATGAATTATGAATGGTGGGATGGATGTAAAAAAAGCCAAACTTGATGTTTGGCTTTTTCATTGAATCGAGCGAGGCTCGGGTCAATTATTTTGCAGTTT
The DNA here is from genome assembly GCA_937862845.1 of uncultured Burkholderiaceae bacterium. GTDB lineage: Bacteria > Pseudomonadota > Gammaproteobacteria > Burkholderiales > Burkholderiaceae > Hydromonas. The sequence goes on from CALMCK010000176.1 coordinate 862, forward strand.
TAGTTGCTTTAACAGCTTTAACCGCTTTTTCGGCATTGCTTTCAGCCATTTCGACCGCTTGCTTGGCCGCTTTGCTCAATGTGTCATAAGCAGAGTTTGCAGAGGCAATGCTTGATTTAACGATAGAAACAATTGCTTCTGAGCCTTGTGGTGCGTTTTTAGAGGCGTTGTCTACGAATTCAGTGACTTGCTTGTTGTTGTGCGCGACTTGCGCTTCAACAAATTTGTTCAATTCTGATTGAGCAGTTGAAGTGATTTCGTAAACTTTTTTGCTGTAGGCCAGTGCTTTTTCGGCGGCTGGTTGTACGGCGCTAGAGGCAGAAGAAACGAGTTCTTGTGCGTCTTTTACTGACAATGCTTTGCCAGATACGTTTGCGGCTTCGGCCAAGGCTTCTTTTGCAGTGGCGATGTTCAGATCAGTCAGTTTAACGATTGATTCGAAAGCTTTGTTGGTCAAAGCGAAAAATGTTTCAACAGAGGCTTTTTGCGCTGCAGCGAAATCTTCAGGTTTTACAGTCATGGTGGTTCTCCAGTAGTATTAGTTAAGGGTGCATCAAGATTTTATTGATGCTATGTGCGGATTAATTTAAATCGACATGCTGATAAAATAAGGCTTAACAGCTTTGGTGCACCGCAACAAAACAAATTGTAC
>CALMCK010000177.1 GCA_937862845.1 uncultured Burkholderiaceae bacterium
AACTCAGGCGCATAGCTTTGTTGCTCGGCTTGCAGTGCGCGGTGAAACGAGCGCAGGTGGTTGCGAGAACCGCGTAAAAGATTTTCGTAGACGCGCTGGATGTCGTCTCGACTGGTCTGTGCGGCGGCTTGTTGTAAATCAAAAATGTCCAGCTCTTCAATTTTTAGACCGACTTTGAGCGCGTCGGCATTGGCGAGTGAGCCCGCTTTAATGAGGTCTTGGTAAAGTGCGGTGAATGAGGGTTGCGTGAATTCACCCAGCGCCTTGCCTGCTGTTGGGTCGGTGATGCCGTATTGGCGCAGCAGGTTTTGCACGGCTGCCTGATGCTTGCGCTCGGCTTCTACAATATTTTTAAAATTATTAAGACCTGTGCGCTCATACAGGGTTTGATAAACGTCGCCTGCGAGTTTTTCTTCCTCGACCATTTGCAGCAAGCCATTGATTTCGTCCGTGCTTAATGAGGATGCGCTCGAGGGAGAATTTAAAGTGCTCACGTTGGCGGGGCTAACGTCGTTTGATGTGGCAGACTGCTTGGCGCAGGCCACAGACAGGCCGCTGAATAAAACCATTGTCATTGTCAAAGTGCTTAATTTAACCCAAGGCGTGTTTGATTTTGAATGCATGTTCATGGCGGCTTCCTTTATGTGTCAGTGCGAATTTGCCATTTCATCATACGTCTCTTGTGTTGCTTGTCTATGACTGCTGTGTGAAGTTTTGTAAAGTTTGGCTGCTACAAAAAGTCGTTTTTTGTGTGGGCTTTAGAGACTGGACTTAATTCGTTGGTTTATTAAGACAGGTTTTTCAGAGCGCTGGAGCGGATGTGCAAATCGCGCTGTGGGAATGGGATTTCAATGTTGCGTTTGCGCAGCTCGTCGTCGATGGCCCAGAGGTATTGGGCTTGAGTTTTGGCGGGGGTGATGGTCGAGTTCGCATCGACCCAGACGATTAACTCAAAATCCAGACTGCTGTCGCCAAAGTTCACCAGCCATGCATCGGGCTCGCGGCCTTGACTGCTCACGGTGGCTTTAACTGAGTGCGCGGCGGCGACGGCAGCTTCTTTGACCAAGTTTTTATCGACGCCATAAGCGACACCAAATGGCACATGGATGCGGCGTGTGCGCTCGCCCAGCGTCCAGTTGACCACGCGGCCTGTGATGAATTCTGAGTTGGGGATGATGATGTCGATGGAGTCCGCTGTGGTGACTCGGGTGTAGCGCAGATTGATTTCAATCACTCGGCCTGTCACGCCTGATTGTAGGTCGACAAAGTCGTTGACCTTGACGATGCGCTCAACCAGTATGATGATGCCTGAGATGAAATTGCTGATGATGTTTTGTAGACCAAAACCGACGCCGACACCGATGGCGCCACCAATCAGCGAGAAACTCGCCATGTTAAAACCCAAATAACTCAGTCCGATAGCGAAGCCAATAATCCAAATGGCATAGCGGCCGATTCGGCTGAGGGCATACCAGCTTGGGTTGACGTGGGTTTTTTTGTCGTGGCCGACACGAGTGATGGTTTTTTCAAACAACAATCCGCCCCACCAAACGATGAGCAGGATTAGAATTAAACCTGCAAATCGCAGGGCGTCAATTTGGGTTTCGCCGATAGAGAACCAAGGCTGTTGGGCAAATCCCAGAATATGGGTGAATACACGTTGTAGTGTTTCCATAATTGTGTTT
>CALMCK010000178.1 GCA_937862845.1 uncultured Burkholderiaceae bacterium
TCGAAATTTGGCAAACACACTGCCAAAAACAACATCAAATTTGATGGCCTCTCGCGCGTCTCGCATGTGACGGACGCGACCGACTGGCGCGTCGAGTATCCATTTGTGGTGTTGACACCCGACACGGAGCTGGAAATGGCGGGCTTGGTGCGCGCGTCGATTGAGCTCGGTTTGACGATTATTCCACGCGGCGGCGGCACGGGTTACACGGGCGGCGCGATTCCTCTCGATGCAAAATCAGTGGTCATCAACACCGAAAAACTGATTCAAATCGATGCCATCACGCCATGGCGTGGCTCGATGATGACACACGACGTCATGACGATTAACACGGGCGCGGGCGTGGTGACGCGTCGCGTGGAAGACGCCGCCAAAAAAAGCAAATTGGTTTTTGCCGTCGATCCCACCAGCGCGGACGCATCTTGTGTCGGCGGCAATGTGGCGATGAACGCAGGCGGCAAAAAAGCCGTGCTGTGGGGCACTGCGCTGGACAATCTGGCGAGCTGGCGCATGGTCAATCCCGATGGTGAATGGCTGGAGGTGACGCGTCTGGACCACAACATGAGCAAGATTCACGATGCGCCATTTGCCAACTTTGAAGTGGTGCGCTTTTCATCGGACATGAAACAAGAGTTGGGCCGCGAGACATTAACGATTGAAGGCTATAAATTTCGCAAAGAAGGTTTGGGCAAAGACGTCACCGATAAATTTTTATCGGGTTTGCCTGGCGTGCAAAAAGAAGGCTGCGACGGCCTCATCACCAGCGCACGCTGGGTGCTGCACCGCCAGTTCACACACACGCGCACAGTTTGTTTGGAGTTTTTTGGTCAAGCGCGCGAGTCGATTCCATCGATTGTTGAGATTAAAGATTATTTGTTTGAAACCGCGAAAACCACCGGCGCGACATTGGCTGGCTTGGAGCATTTGGACGAGCGCTATCTGCGTGCGGTCGGCTATGCAACGAAAAGCCGCCGTGGTGATTTACCCAAAATGGTCTTGATTGGCGACATTGTCGGCGACGACGAAGCTGCCGTGGCGCAAGCGACATCAGAAGTCGTGCGCATGGCGAACACGCGCACAGGCGAAGGTTTTGTTGCAGTGGCCGAAGAAGCACGCAAGAAATTCTGGCTCGACCGCGCCCGCACAGCGGCCATCGCGCGACACACCAATGCGTTTAAAGTCAATGAAGACGTGGTGATTCCATTGCCACGCATGGGCGAGTACACCGATGCGATTGAACGCATCAACATTGAGCTGTCCAGCAAAAACAAACTCAAACTGCTCGATGCCCTCACCAGTTACCTCAAAGGCAATTTGCCATTGGTCAAAAATGAAGACGCCACCAACGCGCAATCCAAACTCGACATCCTCGGCAAACGCGCCGAAGATGCACAGATGCTGATTGCCAAAGTCAAAGACCGCTGGCGCTACTGGATGGCACACATGGATGCACCGCTCGCCGAAGTGATTGACGCGGCGGTCTCGTTCACCGAGCCTGCTCAAATCACCGTGCTGCGCGAGCGGCTGAGCACTGAGCCTGCGGTGCGTGTGTTTGATGTGTTGCAAGACCGCACGATACGCCTGTCTTATAAACGCGAAGTGCGCGCCGAATTGCGCCGCATTTTCACGGGCATGTCTTTCACGCAAATCCTCGATGAGTGCACACAAGTCCATCAAAAAATTCTGCGCAGCCGCGTCTTTGTCGCGCTGCACATGCACGCAGGCGATGGCAATGTGCACACCAACATTCCCGTCAACTCTGATGACTACGAGATGCTGCAAGAGGCCAATCAGGCCGTCGCACGCATCATGCAGATTGCCCGCAGTTTGGATGGTGTGATTTCTGGCGAGCATGGCATCGGCATCACCAAGCTCGAGTTCCTCACCGACGAAGAGCTCGCACCATTCCGCGCATATAAAAACAAAGTCGATCCAAACGGATATTTCAACCGTGGCAAACTCATGCCGCACGCCGACTTGCACAATGCCTATACGCCGTCGTTTGGCTTAATGGGCGCAGAGTCATTGATTATGCAGCAGTCGGACATCGGCGCGATTGCCGCCTCGGTCAAAGACTGCTTGCGCTGTGGCAAATGCAAACCCGTGTGCTCAACACACGTACCCGTCGCCAATTTACTCTACTCGCCACGCAATAAAATTCTCGCCACCTCATTGTTGGTCGAAGCGTTTTTATACGAAGAACAAACGCGTCGAGGGATTTCGATTAAACACTGGGAAGAGTTTGAAGACGTCGCCGACCACTGCACTGTCTGCCACCGCTGCGAAAAGCCCTGCCCCGTTGACATTGATTTTGGCGACGTGACCATTGCCATGCGCAACTTGCTGCGCACCATGGGCAAAAAAACCCCGAACATCGGCACGAATCTGGCGATGACTTACCTGAATATGAAAGACCCTGCCAGCATTCGCATGTACAAAAAAGTCGTGCTCGAGTGGGGCGGCAAAGCGCAAAACTTTGCGCACAAACTCGCCAAGTCACTGCGCATGACCAAATCGCAAATTCAAACGCCACCTGCCACGCTCGGGCGCGCACCGATACGCGAGCAGGTGATTCATTTCATCAACAAACCCATGCCCGGCAACCTACCGAAAAAAACCGCGCGCGCATTGCTCGACATCGAGGACTCTAAATACGTGCCGATTATTCGCAATCCTAAAATCACCTCGAGTGATTCTGAAAGCGTGTTTTACTTCCCCGGTTGTGGCTCGGAGCGCTTGTTCTCACAAGTCGGTCTCGCCACGCAGGCCATGCTGTATCACATCGGCGTGCAGACAGTATTGCCACCCGGTTATCTGTGCTGCGGCTATCCGCAACACGCCACGGGCAACACCGACAAAGCCGATAAAATCACCACAGACAACCGCGTGCTGTTCCACCGCGTGGCGAACACGCTCAACTATCTCGACATCAAAACCGTCATTGTCTCGTGCGGCACCTGCATGGATCAACTCGAAAAATACCAATTCGATAAGATTTTCCCGAATGCACGCCTGCTCGACATCCATGAATTTTTACTCGAAAAAGAAGTGAAAATCGACAGCGTCGAAGGCGTGCGTTACATGTACCACGAGCCGTGCCACACGCCGATGAAAACGCACAACTCACTCAAAGTGGTCAGCAGCCTGATGGACACCGACGTGCCGCTCAACGATCGCTGCTGCGGCGAGTCGGGCACCTTCGCCCTCTCACGTCCAGACATCGCCACGCAAGTGCGCCACCGCAAAGAAACCGAAATGCGCCAAGGCGCCGACGAGCTGCGCGCCGATGGTTTCACAGGCAAAGTGAAAGTGCTCACCTCGTGCCCTGCGTGTTTGCAAGGCCTGCATCGCTATCGCGACGACATCGATTCTGAGGCCGATTACATTGTGGTGGAAATGGCGAAATTCATATTGGGCGAAAACTGGCTGCCCGAGTATGTCGCCGCCGCCAACAACGGTGGGATTGAGCGCGTGTTGGTTTAACGTTACTCCATTCAACTGAACGACCCATAAAAAATCGCGGCATGCACATGCCGCGATTTTTTATGCCAAAACCGATGACTACACGAGACGGCCCAAACGCCACAGTGAGGTGATTTCCTTTGACCGTGCTCGGTGCAGCGAGTCTGCTTTGTCAAACACTTTGCTGTGTGCGGGTTTGATGTCGTGTTTGTCAATGACGCGCAGCTGTGCTTGCGCCATCCAGTCGAGCAACTCGGCGCGACTGCGGAGCTCTAAATGCTCGGCCAAGTCGGACAAAATCAACCAGCCTTCGCCGCCTTCGCTGAGATGCTCGGCCAAGCCATTCAAAAACCCCTTGAGCATTCGACTGCCCTCGTCATACAGCGCGTATTCAATCGCGGCGTTCGGTTTGGCGGGCAGCCACGGCGGATTGCAGACGATGAGCGGTGCTTGTCCTTGTGGGAATAAATCGGTTTTTTGCAATTCAACCTGTGCGCTCACGCCGAGTTGCTCGATGTTTTGCGCCGCACACGTCAGCGCGGTGTCGCTTAAATCGGTGGCGACGATGCGCTGCACGCCACGCCGCGCCAGCACGGCGGCGAGCACGCCCGTGCCTGTGCCGATGTCAAATGCGCCATCCGTTAGCGCGGCCTTTGGCAGTGGCGCTGTCGCGACCAGCTCGATGTACTCGCCGCGTGCGGGGGAAAATACCCCATAGTGCGGGTGAATTCGCCCACCGGTGTGCGGCACGTCCACGCCTTTTTTGCGCCACTCGTGTGCGCCGATGAGACCGAGTATTTCGCGCAATGAAACCACGCTTTTTTGCTGCGGCATTGAACCATACGCCTCACGGCATGCCGCCGCGACATCAGGGGCGCGGCGAAGCGGGATGGCGAACGCCTCATCGAGCGGAATCAAAACCATGCCGAGTATCCGCGCGCGTTGTGCCTGTGCTTGTCGGTGTTTGTGAAAGGCTTCTTTTGCATTGGCGGGCGGCTGTGCTTTGGATGGCTTTTTGTCAATCCGCCGACCGAGCGCTTGTAACATCTGTCTCGCGTTTTGAAAGTCACCGCGCCACAGCAATGCTGTGCCTTCGCAAGCGAGGCGATACGCGGCATCGGTGTTCATCGTGTTGTCATCGGCGAGCACGACGCGCTTCGGCGGTGGCGCGCCGTTTTCTGAGCGCCAGCGGGCGGTGTGTTCGGTGTGGTTTTCTGTCCACGTCAGTGTGGGAAAGTCGGTCATGGTCGGTCCATTTAAAGTGGCTTGCACTATAGCATGGCATGGCTGTCGTAGGGCAGCTTGTCCTCACGCTGCCCTACTCATCAACCCATCGTCACGCAATTGCACACGTGCTTGAAAACCCTTTGCATGCCTTTACTCAATAAACGGCTGCTTCTCTGACAAACCAATCTACGCGGTGTGCCGCACGAGCACTGCATCAAGTATAATCACGCCATGATTATTTTAAGCACCCTCAACGCCCGCTATTCCCACGCCTCACTTGGTTTGCGCTATCTGCTGGCCAATCTGGGCGAGCATGCCACGCACACGCGCTTGGCTGAATTCACGATTAAAACGCCTGTGGATAAAATGCTGGCCGACTTGCTCGCAGACGATCCGCGCATCATCGGCTTCGGCGTGTACATTTGGAATGTCAATGAAACGCTGACGCTGATACAGGCCATCCGTGCCGCCGCGCCGCACATCATCATTGTGCTGGGCGGACCCGAAGTGTCGTATGAGGTGAATGAGCAAGCCATCACGACGCTCGCTGACTATGTGGTGACGGGCTGGGGTGAGGTGACGCTGCCGAAATTATTCGACGCTCTGATTCATGGGCCGAAGCCATTGATGAAAGTTCATGCGGGCGTGCAAGCGGCTTTGGATGATTTGCAAATGCCCTATCATTTGTACACCGATGCCGATTTAAAAAACCGCAACATCTACGTTGAAGCGTCGCGCGGTTGTCCATTTAAATGCGAGTTTTGTTTGTCGAGTTTGGACAAAACCGCTTGGGCGTTTGAGCTTGACCCGTTTTTGGTGGAGATGGATAAACTGTATGCGCGCGGCGCACGCACGTTTAAATTCGTCGACAGAACGTTTAATTTAAAACCAGAAACAGGTCGGCGCATTCTTGATTTTTTCTTGGCAAAAATCAAAACAGACGATCCTTTGTTTGCACACTTTGAAGTCATTCCCGATCATTTACCCGACATGCTCAAAGACGCCATCACGCAATTCCCCGCGGGCAGCCTACAGCTTGAGCTCGGCATCCAGACACTCAACACCACGGTGCAAAAACACATCTCGCGCAAAACCAACCTCACCAAAGCACATGAGAACATCACATGGCTGCGCGAGCACAGCCACGCGCACTTGCACGTCGATCTCATTGCAGGTTTGCCCTCGGAGACCATGGACAGCTTTGCCGCGGGCTTTGACGAGCTCTACACATGGCGCGCCCACGAAATCCAGTTGGGCATACTCAAACGCTTGCGCGGCACACCGATTATCCGCCACACCGAGTTGTTCGAAATGGTCTACAGCGAGTCGACCCCTTACGAAATCATCAGCACCAAAGACGTGTCTAAAGCCGAACTGGATCAATTCAAACATTTCGCCAAATACTGGGACGCCATCGCCAACTCAGGCCGCTTCACGCAAACCCTGCCGCTGATTATGGACGCGGCGAATGAATCGCCTTATGCGCGTTTCCATACATTGTCGCAACACCTGCACACGCAATGGCAGCGCAGCCACAGCATTCCACTCGAAGCCTTGTTCACCGAAGTCGCGCACTGGCTCATCGCCGAAAACCCCGACAGCCAAACACACGACGCCATCCGCCAAGCCGTCACCGACGACTACATCAGCAGTGGCTCGCAAGGCAAGCTGCCTTGGATGAAACGTGGCCTCACCATCGAAACCAAACAACACACAGATGCCGCACTCGCACGGCAAGCGCGGCATTTGTCATAAGCCCCCCTCAATAACCGCGCGCGAAATCCACACGGTGCAGCAGTTCTTCGCCGTGCTCAAAGCGATTTAAATTGTCATTAAAAACCTCAAACACGGTCTCAGGCACACTCGGCGCAGCGGTGTGAGATGTCGAGACGAGATTCGGCGCGTCCCAAAACGGATGCGCCTCAGGCAAAGGCTCTGTGCGAAACACATCGAGCACCGCAGCTGCGATGGTGCCCGCGTGCAGCGCTGCCGCTAAATCCGCATCGACCACCGCCTGTCCACGACCGACATTGATAAACACCGCGCTCGGTTTCATTTGTTTGAGAAACGCCGCATTCACGACATCCTGCGTCGCAGGCGTATTCGGCAAGACATTCACCACATAGTCCGCCTGCGCCAGCAAGCGCGGCACACCGGCCAAATCAGTGACCTCCGCCACACCCGCCACCGCACGCGGCGTGTTCGCCACGCCCAGTACGCGCATGCCCAAAAAATGAAACATCGCCACCATGTCTGCGCCAATCGAACCCAAGCCCAACAACAAAACGGTCTTGCCACGCAGCAAACCACCGTCCCGAGGAAACCACTCACGCCGCTCAAACGCCGCTCGATGCGCGTACAGCAGCCGCTCGTGCGCGAGCATGTGGGTGAGCAAATACTCCACCATGAGCGGTGCGAAGATTCCACGCACATTCGTCAGGGTATAATCGTGCCGCATGTTGGGTGCTAAAAGTATCTCCACGCCCGCCCACGTCGATTGCATCCATTGCACATTCGGCAAGGCATCAAGCACCTGTACCGCGAGCGCGGGCTCTGCGAGCAGCCAGCACACTGACGCACGCTGCGCCTCGCTCGCTGACAAAACCACGTTGACCTGTGTCGTCACCAACCAGTCACGTGTGTCGTGTTCTGCGGCTTTTGCCAATGCTTGATAAGCGTCTGCCACTTTCGATAAAATCACAGCCTTCATGGCTCCCCCCTGTCTTAAATTTTGATGATGAGTCTTATGGTCAATGGCGCAATTATAAATGCCTTTGTGCGTTTTTTGCCTTGAGACTTTATCGCATGGCGTGTCAATGTTATGATGGGTCTCTTTGTTTGCTCAAATAAAAAATCACAAGGGAATAGTATGCTCTCAAAAACCATCACGTTGCTTCTGCTGTCATTCGCATCGACTTCCGCACTCGCTGCGGGCGGCGGCATGACCGATTTAAATCTCATGTGGGCGATACCTTTTATGGGTATTTTGCTGTCCATCGCTGTTTTTCCTTTGGTTGCGCCGCATTTTTGGCACCACCATTTTGGTAAAATCGCTGCATTTTGGATTGCACTTTTTCTAATCCCCGCCATCTTTTCATTTGGCGGCGGCTCAGTGGCGGGCATCGTGGCGCACGCGTTGCTGGCGGAATACATCCCGTTCATTATTTTAATCTCGGCGCTGTACATCATCTCTGGCGGTATTTACATCAAGGGTAACTTGCATGGCACGCCCAAATTAAACACAACGATTTTGACCATCGGTACGCTGCTGGCATCGATTATGGGCACGACAGGTGCGGCGATGTTGCTGATTCGCCCACTGCTGCGCGCGAACGATAACCGCAAACACAAAGTGCATGTGGTGGTGTTTTTCATTTTCTTGGTCGCCAACATCGGCGGCTCGTTGACGCCACTGGGCGATCCACCGCTGTTTCTCGGTTTCTTAAAAGGTGTGCCGTTTGCATGGACGCTGGAACACCTCTGGATGGACACGCTGTTGTCTGCTGCGCTTCTACTGCCTTTGTTTTATGCGATTGACAGCTACTACTTTCACCGCCGTGAAGAAGAGCTGCCGGCCATCATGGATCCGACGCCTGACAGTAAATACTTCTCGCTCGATGGCGGCTTGAATTTCTTGTGGTTGGTGGGTGCGATTGGCTTTGTCTTGCTCAGTGGACTGTGGAAACCGGGCGTGAGCTTCGATGTGCTCGGCACACATGTTGAGCTGCAAAACATCGTGCGCGACGTCGGTCTGCTGTCGATGGCGCTGCTGTCGTGGGTGACCACCAATATGTCGGTGCGCTATGAAAACCGCTTTAACTTCGAGCCTGTGTTTGAAGTGGGGAAACTCTTTATCGCAATTTTCATCACCATTGCGCCCGTGATTGCCATGTTGCAAATGGGTGTGGATGGCCCATTTGCTTCGCTCGTGCATGCGGTGCATGATTCGAGCGGCGCGCCGATTGATGCCCGTTATTTCTGGGCGACGGGGATTTTGTCTGGTTTCTTGGACAATGCGCCGACCTATTTGGTGTTCTTTAATTTGGCAGGCGGCGACGTCGTGCGCTTGACCACCGAGTACGCCACGACGCTGGCGGCGATTTCGGCGGGCTCGGTGTTTATGGGGGCGTTGAGTTACATTGGCAATGCGCCGAACTTCATGGTTAAGGCCATCAGTGAGCAGTCGGGCGTTAAAATGCCGTCTTTCTTCGGCTACATGGCGTGGTCATTCGCCATTCTGATTCCTGTGTTGGCCATTGTGTCGTTTGTGTTCTTTTAAACACGACTCTGCTTTTGTAACCAAAAAAAAGGTTCACGCTGACGTGAACCTTTTTTTATTGTCGCACGCACCGACTCACAGACTGTGCAGTCGGTCGCCACGCTCGAAGCCGATGAGCACGTCGTCGTCATTCATATTTAAGCCTTTTTCCCACGCCATGACTTTAAACAGCTCGCCCATTTCCGCTTCAGAAATCAGCTTGTGCGCGCGGTTGGCGTGGCTGCGCTGCGTCTCGTCTGATTGCGCGGCGAGTTGGTTGAGCAGGCCAGTGTTGATGAGGAAGTTGGCTTGATTGGTGTAACCGATGGCGTTTAAAGACTCGATGTTTTTGAGGGCAGAAAAATTCACATGGGCGGTCAAGTCCTGCACGCCCGCATGATAAAGTGCATCGGAATGGGCGACGTGCTGGATGTGGCACATCAGCGTGCCGGTGTTGCGTTGTGGGTGGTAAAACTCATGCGCTGGAAAACCATAGTCGAGCATGAGAATCACGCCTTTGCCCAAACACGCGCCGAGGCTGCGCATGAAGGCAATCTGCTGGTCGTGTGTCTCAGAAAGATAGCTCGCGCCACTGTCTTTGAGGGCATGTTGCCAGTCATCATCGGTGGGCAATTTAAACGCTGTGGCCCTGTCCTCATATGCCAGAGCACCGTCCTGCCACACCACGCCGCGTTCAAACCATGCGCCTTGGCTCATGCCGATGAGTTTAACGGGCATGGCGTCGAGCACTTCGTTGCCGAGGATGAGACCGTCGAATGCCGTCGGCAATGCATCGAGCCAAACAACATGGTGCGCCGCATCGGCGAGCGTGGCTTGCTGCTGCGCGCGCAGGGTCGCGGACAACTCGAGAATGTAATAGGTCACATCGATGTGCTGTTGTTTGAGGTGATTGAGAACATCTGCTGCGAGCCGCCCCGTGCCTGCGCCGATTTCTAGAATCTGACTCGCGCCTGTGCGCTCAAACACCTCGATTGCCTGCTCGGCAATGCACGCGCCAAACAACGGCGAGAGCAGTGGCGCGGTGATGAAATCACCCTCATTCGCCCACGCGGAAAACGGACTGCCTTCGTTGGCATAATAACCCAAGCTCGGCGTGTACAGCGCGGCGCTCATGTACGCGTCAAACGGCAACCAGCCATCGTGCTGCGCCATCAAGGCGCGAATGTGCTCAAGCAATGTCGTGCTGCGGGCAAGTTGAGCGGCGGAGGGTTGGGGTAAATTCTTCATCAGCGGATGCGGCTTTCATTGGGGGGCTCATGCGCGTACAATACGCGGAATCGCCTGACACAAAACCCCTTATTTTACCTGCAAAGCGCCCATCGATGAATCTATTCAACCCACCTGTTGAAATCCCCAGAACCGCACTCGTCACAGGCGGCGCACGCCGCATCGGGCGTGAGCTGTGTCTGGCGCTCGCGCGGGCTCGATTTGATGTGGCGGTTCATTATGGTCAGTCGGCGGATGAAGCGACGGCGCTGGTCGGCGAGCTGCGTGCGCTGGGCGTGCAAGCGGTCGCATTGCAGGCAGATTTAAGCGATGCCACGGCAGTGGCGAATCTGCTCGAGCGCGCGGCCAGCGCATTGGGCAGTGTCGGCGTACTGGTCAACAACGCATCGGTGTTTGCCTATGACGCACTGACGCAAACCGAGCCATTGGCGCTGGCGTGTTTTGAGCAACACTTTCGCGCCAACACCTTCGCGCCTTTGTCGTTGATGCAACAACTCGCGCAACAATTAACCAACGAGCAACACGGCGTGGTCATCAACATCCTTGACCAAAAATTGCACAACCCCAACCCTGATTTTTTGAGCTACACATTGAGCAAGGCCGCGCTCGAGCACGCCACCACGCTGGCCGCGCTCTCGCTCGCACCGCGTGTGCGCGTGGTCGGCATTGCGCCTGGATTGAGTTTGCCATCGGGCGACCAAAGCACCGCTGATTTTGCCGCCGCACACAACGCGACGATTTTGCAGCGCGGCTCAACGCCCGACGATGTCGCCAGCGCCATGCTCTACGCCATCGGCGCGCGCAGCGTCACCGGCACGACGCTGCTGGTCGATGGCGGACAACATTTAACCGCCGCCGCTCGCGATGTGATGTTCACACACCGCGCACCCGACTAAACACCGAAAGACACCATGATTCCCCACCCCATCAGCCCCGCCCTTGCCGAACAACTCGAACACTGCCGCTCGATTTTCGTGCGCAACTGTGTGTTGCAAGTGTCCATCGGCGTGTACGACTTCGAAAAAGAAGCGCCGCAGTCGATGGTCTTCAACGTCACCGCTTATGTGCGCCGCGAATCGGCCAGCCCAAAGCACGATGGCCTGAACGAAGTGGTCGATTATGACTTTGTGCGCAACACCATCATCGAACACGCGTCAAGTGGGCACGTGCAGCTGCAAGAGACGCTGTGCGACCGCATCGCCGAAACGCTGTTCACCAAAAAGCAAATCATCGCCGCCTACATCGCCAGCGAAAAAACCGACATCTACGCCGACTGTGACGCGATTGGCGTCGGTGCGTGGTATGTTTCGTGATTTCCAGTAAAATACTGTTTTAAAAGACTTTTCAAAGCACCCCATGACCCACGAAGCCCCCAACAAAGCCCAACTCAAAATCCAATTCGAAAACAATAAACTCGAAAAACGCCTGTGCCGCCAAGTCGGTCAAGCGATTGGTGATTTTAATATGATTGAGGATGGCGATAAAGTCATGGTGTGCTTGTCGGGTGGCAAGGACAGCTATGGTTTGCTCGATATTTTGCTCAAACTCAAAGCGCGCGCGCCGATTCATTTTGACATCATCGCGGTCAATCTGGACCAGAAGCAACCGGGCTTTCCCGAGCATATTTTGCCCGAATACTTAACGAAACTCGGCGTGCCATTTCACATCGAAACGCAGGACACCTACAGCATTGTCAAGCGCGTGATTGAGGACGGCAAAACCACGTGCGGGCTGTGTTCGCGCTTGCGTCGCGGGATTTTATACCGCGTCGCCGATGAGCTGGGCGCGACCAAAATCGCACTCGGCCACCACCGCGATGACATGCTCGAGACGTTTTTGCTCAATTTATTTCACGCAGGCAAACTAAAGTCGATGCCGCCCAAGCTGGTCTCGGACGATGGCAAACACATGGTCATCCGCCCGCTCGCTTATGTGTGCGAAGCGGACATGGAGCGCTATGCCGCCGTGCATCAGTTCCCCATCATTCCGTGCAATCTGTGCGGCTCGCAAGACAACCTACAGCGCCAAGCCATGAAAGCCATGCTCAATGATTGGGGCAAAAAACACACAGGGCGCATCGAGAACATGTTTGCCGCGCTCAACAATGTCGTGCCCTCGCACTTGCTCGATGGTCAATTATTTGACTTTAAAGGCCTGACCGTCGGCACAGAAGTCGAGCACGGCGACATTGCGTTTGATGACGATCCTTGCGCCACGGATGCTGCGACCGCCACAGATGGCGCGGGCAAACCGCTGACCACCGACTACAATACCTTGTCGCAAAAAATCCACTTTGTGTGACCGCAGTCCCACAGACACACAGACACAACCCTGACGAAAAACCCCATGATTAAACGCATCATCCAAATCCTGCTCACCCTGCGCCGCCACCGCGTGCTGCATTTAATGTTTGCGTTGTGGCCTTCGCAGTCATGGTATGCGCGACTCGCGCGCACACTCGCACCGCGCGCGACCACGCCAAACCACGCACACGACGCCGCGCAGATGCGTGAAGCGCTCGAATCCCTTGGACCGATTTTCATCAAAGTCGGTCAAGTGCTCTCGACGCGCCCTGATTTATTGCCCGCCGATTACATCCGTGAACTCTCGCATTTGCAGGACAACATCACGCCGATGGACACCGCCGTGATTCGCGCTGAAATCGAAGCGCAGCTCGGCTGCAGCATTGACGCAGCGTTCAGCGATTTTGACAACACACCTGTCGCCACCGCATCGGTTGCGCAGGTGCACCGCGCCGTGGTACGCGCTGGCTCGTGGGCGGGGCGCGATGTGGCGGTGAAGGTGTTGCGCCCTGGCATTGATGATTTGATTCGCACCGACATCCGCTGTCTGTATGCAGCGGCGAGATTTTTTATGCGCCACCACCGCGATGGCGTGCGCTTGCGCCCGACTGAGGTGGTCGGCGAGATTGAGCGGCATTTGGGGCAAGAGCTTGATTTGCAATGCGAAGCGGCCAACACCAGCGTGCTGCGCCACCACTTCGAGGGCAATCCGATTCTCGCCGTGCCCGAAGTCTGCTGGGATTTGTCCGCGCGGCGCGTCATGGTGCAGCAGTGGATGCACGGTGTGCCGATTTCGCACACCGATGTGTTGAGCGCGCAAGGTGTTGACTTAAAACGTTTGGCACGCGATGGCGTTGAGATTTTTTTCACGCAGGTCTTTAGAGATGGTTTTTTTCACGCGGACATGCACCCGGGCAATATTTTTGTCGGCAATGCCGATTCAAATGAAGCGAGCGGTCACTACATCGCACTCGACTGCGGCATCGTCGGCAGCTTGTCCGAGAATGACCGTTATTATTTAGCGATTAACTTTCTCGCCTTCTTTAACCGCGACTATCGCGCAGTGGCCGAAGCGCATCTGCGCTCAGGCTGGGTGCCTGCTGACACGCCGATTGAGGCATTGACCAGCGCTGTGCGCACCTCGTGCGAGCCGTATTTTGGTCGGCCTTTGTCGGAAATCTCACTCGGCGATGCGCTGTTCCGATTGTTTGATGTCTCGCGCCAATTCAATGTCTCCGTGCAACCACAACTGGTGCTGCTGCAAAAAACATTGCTCAACATCGAAGGCCTCGGGCGCATGCTCGACCCGAATCTGGATTTGTGGCAAACCGCCAAACCCTTTCTCGAAAAATGGATGAAAACCACACTCGGGCCGCGCGGACTCATCAAACAACTCAAACGCGAGTGGCCCTACATCGCACAAAACCTCGCCAACGCGCCTCGAGCCCTGCTCACACAAATCAACGACGCGCCCAGCCTCGCAGACTGCCAACAACAATTGAACACGCTCACCCAAAACCACGCCCAGCTGCGCCGCACACAGTGCATCACCGCCGCGCTCGCCACACTGCTGGCCGTCGCACTCACGGCGGGTGTTTATTGGCTCACGCGCCACAGCGCATAACAGATAACGCCCAGATTGGAGCATTTGCCATGGAAACCCACATCAGCGACATCACCCACGCCATCCAACTCGCCGTCGCACCTGTGTTTTTACTCACCGCGATAGCCACCCTCATCAGCGTGCTCAACGCCCGACTGAGCCGCAGCATCGACCGCCGCCGCGCCATCGACCGCTTGATTGTCGAGTCAAGCG
>CALMCK010000179.1 GCA_937862845.1 uncultured Burkholderiaceae bacterium
TAAATATTCGGATAAACAGACCAGTCAAACAAACCCGTGTCGGTCAAAGCCCCACCCAGAGCAGCACCGTGGCCACCGATTGACTTGGACAAGGAGTTAATCACCAGTGACGCGCCGAAGTCTTTCGCACACAGCAAAGCGGGCGTGGTCATGGTCGCATCGACGAAATAAATCAGCCCATGCTCGGCACACAGCGTGCCAATGCCTCGCAAATCAGCGATTTGTGTGCGCGGATTGGCCAAGGTTTCCACAAACACCATGCGCGTGTTCGGCTGCACCGCTGCTTTGACATTGTCTGCATCAGTGGCATCCACAAAACTCACTTCGATGCCATGCACCGCCAAGGTGTTCAACAAACTGGTGGTGTTACCAAATAAATACTGACTGGCAATCAAATGATCGCCCTCTTTGAGCAACGCCAGCAAAGCCGTTGAAATCGCCGCCATGCCCGTCGCAAAGCTCACACTGCCAATGCCCTTCTCAAGCAAGGTAATCTGCGCATCCAACGCCGCCGTGGTCGGATTGCCGCCGCGCGCGTAAGTGAATCCTGAGCGCTTGTATTGAAATGTGTCCGCGATGTCCTGAGCCTTGCCATATCCCCACTGCACTACTTTATGAATGGGTTGATGGCTGGCGGCATGCTCCGCCCCGCGCAAACGGTCGGAGTGTAGGATTTGGGTTTGTGGGTGCAATGGTTTCATATTTTACTTTGTGTTACTTTGGCTAAAACAAGGTTGATAACTGGCATGAATCACTCAAGCTCGTCATCGTCTTTTTTGTCTTTTTTCTCTAAATCCGCAGCGGCTTTTGCCGTGACTCTCTCCGATTCTAAGGCATCTAAATACGCCATGTCGATGTCGCCCGTAACGTATCGACCATCAAAGCATGACGCGTCAAATGCCGTGAGCGCGTCACTGCTCACAGAGCGGACCGCATTTATTAAGGCGTCTAAATCCTGATAAATCACTTTATCGGCGGTGATGGCTTGGCCGACTTGGTTTGCATCGCGGTTGTTCGCGATGAGTTCTGTGCGGGTGGGCATGTCGATGCCATAGACATTGGGGTATTTCACCGCAGGTGCGGCAGAGGCGAAGTAAACTTTGTTGGCACCTGACTCACGGGCGAGCGCGACGATTTCTTGGCTGGTGGTGCCACGCACAATCGAATCATCGACGAGCAAAACATTTTTGCCTTTAAATTCGCTCGGCATGGGTGTGAGTTTTTGGCGCACGGATTTCTTGCGGGTTTCTTGTCCCGGCATGATGAAGGTGCGGCCGATGTAACGGTTTTTAATGAAGCCTTCTCGGTAAGGCAGACCGAGTTTCATGGCGAGCTGCATGGCGCAAGGACGCGAGGTGTCAGGAATGGGCATGACGACGTCAATGTCGGCGAGGTTGAGCTCGGTTAAAATCTTATCTGCCAGCGTTTCACCCATGGCCAGACGTGCGCTGTACACCGAGGTGCCTTCGATGACTGAGTCGGGTCGTGCGAAGTAGACGTATTCAAACAAACACGGTGTGAGCTGCGCGGCCATGCCGGCTGGAATGCAAATGCGGCTGGTGATTTCACCATCAAAACCAATCCAAATCGCTTCGCCCGGCGCGATGTCGCGCACGGTTTTAAAGCCGACGCCTTCGAGTGCGACGCTTTCGGAGGCGAGCATGTATTGGGTGTGGCCGTCTTCGTCGACGCGTTCGCCGAGGACGAGCGGGCGAATGCCATTCAAATCGCGAAAGCCAAACAAGCCTCGGCGCGCGACCATGCCGACACAGGCATATGCGCCGCGCACGCGTTTGTTGACTTGTGTCATGGCATTAAAAAAAACATCGGGCGTGAGGTCGTCCGTGTCCTTAATCGCTTTGTCGAGCTCATGCGCCAACACGTTGAGCAGCGCCTCGGAGTCCGAGCCTGTATTGATGTGGCGTTTGTCGAGTTGAAACAGCTCATTGCGGACATTGTGTGTATTGGTCAGATTGCCGTTGTGCGCGAGGACGATGCCGTACGGCGCATTGACATAAAAAGGCTGCGACTCTTCGAGTGAGTCAACATTGCCTGCGGTCGGGTAACGGACGTGGCCGATGCCTGCGTTGCCAAGCAAACCCCGCATGTCACGCGTGCGAAAAACATCGCGCACCATGCCTTTGTTTTTGTGCATGAAAAACCGCTTGTCATTCGCGGTGGCCAT
>CALMCK010000180.1 GCA_937862845.1 uncultured Burkholderiaceae bacterium
ACCGCCGACACAAGGATTTTCAATCCTCTGCTCTACCGACTGAGCTACCTGGCCGCTTGATGTTGTCTGTAACAAAATCAAGAACGCCACTATACCTGTTTTTCAGATGGCGTGCAAGTGTTTGCTGCATCTTTATGATTTAAATGTGCGCATCAGTTTGTCACAACGCTGTTGGTAGTGCTCGATGCCTGCTTCTTTGATGTGGCCGTAGCCGCGCAGTTGCTCGGGCAGTCGTGCGAGCTCGAGCAGTGTGGCGTGGTTTTCGGCGTTGAGGTGTGGCAGGCTTTGTGAGAGGTTGTTGAGGTAGTCGTCGCGCAGTTGACGTTCTGCACGGCGCTCGGTGCTGTGTCCGAAAATATCCATGGCGCTGCCGCGCAAAAATTTGAATTTAGCCAGTTGCTTAAACACAGGCATCATCCACGCGCCGTAGGTGCTTTTGCGCAGATGGCCGTTGGCATCTTTTCGGCTGAATAGGGGCGGCGCGAGGTGAAACTTAAGCGTGACATCACCTTCGAATTGGGTGCGCAGTGCGGCTTCAAATTCACCATTGGTGTACAGGCGAGCGACTTCGTATTCATCTTTGTAGGCCATGAGTTTAAACGCGTTTTGTGCGACGGCTTTGCTCAGTTGCTCGCTGTGACCGAGGGCTTGCTCGGCGGTTTTGACCTGCTCGACCAGCGTGCTGTAGCGTGCGGCGTAGGCGGCGTTTTGATAGTCGGTGAGGATAGCGCTGCGTTTTTTGACCATGGCATCCAAGCTTTGCGGCATTTGGATTTGTATGGTTTTCGCTGGGAAAGCGATGGACTCAACGCGTGGTAAATCGTGGGCGGCGCGACGACCCCAGTTGAAGCTGGCGACGTTGGAGGCGACGGCGACGCCGATGGCTTCGATGGCTTTAACGAGTGAGGTGGCGCTGACGGGGATGAGGCCTTTTTGGTAAGCGTAGCCGAGCATGAATACATTGGTGGCTATCGCGTCGCCCATCAGTGCGGTGGCGATGCGGGTGCCGTCCACAAAGTCCACTGCGCCGCCGACCGATGCGTCGATGAAATTTTTGGTGGACTCGAGCGGGAATTGCCAGTCGGCATTTTGCGCAAAAGCGCCAGTGGGTTGTTGGTGTGTGTTGATGATGGCGTGGGTACGACCGATGCGCATTTTGGCAATCGCGTCGTGCGCGGCGGCGGTGAGAATGTCGCAGCCGAGTACGAGGTCGGCTTCGCCTGTGGATATGCGTTGGGCGTGCAGTTCGTGTTCTTGTGCGGCGTTGTCAAAGATGCGAATGTGTGAGGTGACCGCGCCGTTTTTTTGTGCCATGCCGGTCATGTCGAGGGTCGAGACGGATTTGCCTTCGAGGTGGGCGGCGATGCCGAGCCATGAGCCGACGGCAATCACGCCTGTGCCGCCGATGCCGTTGATCATGATGTTGTAAGGCTTAACTGAAGTGGGAATCTGTGGCTCGGGCAAATCGCCCCATTCATCGATGGCGGTTTTGCCTGCTTTGCTTTTTTTGAGGCTGCCGCCGATGACGGTGACGAAGCTCGGGCAAAAGCCGTTGGCGCAGGTTTGGTCTTTGTTGCACGATGATTGATCGATGGTGCGCTTGCGGCCGAATTCGGTTTCGAGTGGCATGATGGAGACGCAGTTACTTTGTACGCCGCAGTCGCCGCAGCCTTCGCAGACGGCGGCATTGATAAACATGCGGCGGTTCGGGTCTTCCATCAAGCCTTTTTTACGGCGGCGGCGTTTTTCGGCGGCACAGGTTTGATCATAAATAATCACCGACACGCCAGTGAATTCGCGCAGCTCACGCTGCACGGCATCCATGTCGGCGCGGTCGTGCATCGAGACGGCGCTTGGCAGCCCCGTGTCGATGTGGCGGGATATGTCCTCGGACACGAGCGCGATGCGCTGCACGCCTTCGGCGGCCATTTGGGCGGCGATGCTCTGCACAGTGACGGTGCCATCGACAGGCTGCCCGCCCGTCATGGCGACGGCGTCGTTGTATAAAATTTTATAAGTGATGTTGACTTTCGCGGCGACGGCGGCGCGTATGGCGAGATAGCCCGAGTGGAAGTATGTGCCATCACCGATGTTTTGAAACACATGCGGGACTTTAGAGAACGCCGCTTGGCCGACCCAAGTCGCGCCTTCGCCGCCCATGTGGGTCATGAGGCGATTTGATTCTGGATAAATCGCAGTGGCCATGGCGTGACAGCCAATGCCCGCCAGCGCGAGACTGCCCTCGGGGACTTTGGTTGAGGTGTTGTGCGGGCAGCCAGAGCAGTAGTAGGGCGGGCGTTGTGGCGTGGGCACGGTCTGTGTGAGAACGGCTTCTTTTGCGTCGATGATGGCGACGCGTTCTTTGATGGCGTCGCTGGCATAGAATCGCTCGATGCGAGCGGCGATGACTTTTGCGACTTGCGCGACTGAAAAATCACCTTTCGAAGACAGCAGCCAGTCGCCGCGTTGCGTCGACCATTCGCCTTTTTCGGAGAATTTACCAATCACGCGTGGGCGCACATCGTCGCGCCAGTTGTACAGTTGTTCTTTGAGTTGATACTCGACGATTTGGCGTTTTTCTTCGACGACGAGGATTTCGTCCAGACCTTGCGCGAAGTCGCGAATGCCTTCAGGCTCGAGTGGCCACGGCATGGCGACCTTAAACACACGCACGCCAATGTCGGCGGCGGCCTGCGTCGTGATGCCCAGTTGCTCAAGCGCTTCGAGCACATCCAGATATGATTTTCCCGATGCGACGATGCCGAGCTTTGCGGGGATGGCGGAGTCGCCGATGGTGATGCGGTTGAGTTTGTTGGTTCGTGCGTAGGCGAGCGCGGCGTAGATTTTATAATCTTGCATCAACGCTTCTTGGGCGCGCGCATGGCTGGACACGCCGCCATCTGGCATGCGGATGTTTAGGCCACCTTCGGGGATGTGAAAATCTGTGGGGATTTTGGTGTCAATGCGAAACGGATTGATGTCCACCGACGCGCTCGATTCAACGGTGTCAGCGAGCGCTTTAAAACCAATCGCGCAACCTGAGTAACGCGACATCGCCCATGCGTGCAGTCCCAAGTCCAAGTATTCTTGCACATTGCACGGATACAAAATCGGAATCATCGATGCGATGAGCACATGGTCGGACTGGTGCGGCAATGACGACGAGTGCGCGACATGGTCATCGCCTGCGACGAGCAGCACGCCGCCGTGTTTGGCGGTGCCTGCATAGTTCAGATGCTTGAGTGCGTCGGCGCTGCGATCGACACCAGGGCCTTTGCCATACCACATGGCGAACACGCCATCGTATTTGGCAGGGCCGACCAAATCAACCTGCTGCGTGCCCCACACAGCAGTGGCGGCGAGGTCCTCGTTGACGGCGGGCATGAAGGTGACATTAGATGCGGCGAGGGATTTTTTCGCACGCCACAGCTCGTCGTCCAAGCCGCCCAAGGGTGAGCCGCGATAACCTGTGACGTAACCAGCGGTGTCCAAACCTGCGTGCTCATCACGCAGTTTTTGCATCATCGGCAAACGCACCAAGGCTTGAATCCCAGAAATAAATGCACGCCCTGTGGTGGCGGTGTATTTATCAGCGGGTGGATTGGCGAAGGTTGGTGAGGTTTGCGGTTCGGTCATGTGGTTTTGATATTTTTTATTAAGTGTCAACGAATCAACGGGCGTGCCCGTCAAGTCGTTCATCGATTGAGCAAATCACGGATGTGCTCAATCTCCTCGCGGGTTTCTTGGCGTGCCTGCGCCGAAATGGCTTCGCCACAGTCAATGCCTGCGGTGGCCAAACGTTCACGCAGCGCGATTTGGTTTGAGTTGGTTTTTTCTAAATGTGCCAACAGGCTGTTCAATGCGGCCACAATCGGGTCGGCATCATTGACATTGACGCCATAGGCGGAGAATTCGTTTTCGTGTTTTGATTGGGTGCCGACAATGTGTGCGGGATTGCCAACCGCAGTGGCGCCTGCGGGCACTGCTTTGACCACCACAGCATTCGAGCCGACTTTCGCACCCGCGCCGATGGTGAAGCCGCCCAATACTTTCGCCCCCGCGCCGATGATGACACCCGCCTCAAGCGTTGGGTGTCGCTTGGCGCCGCGTGTGAGCGATGTGCCGCCCAGTGTCACGCCTTGGTAAATGGTGCAATCATCGCCGAGCTCTGCCGTCTCGCCAATCACAATACCCATGCCGTGATCAATGAACACACGGCGACCGACTTTGGCACCCGGATGAATCTCAATGCCTGTCAAAAAGCGCGAAATGTGTGAGACAAAGCGCGCGAGCCAACGCGCGCCATTGAGCCAAAAACCGTGTGCGATGCGGTGAAAAAACAAAGCATGCACGCCCGGATAGCAGGTCAAAACTTCCCAGGTGGAGCGGGCCGCAGGGTCTTTGTGGCGAATGGTTTGAATGTCTTCTTTGAGTTGAGAGAACAGCATGGTTGATTTTCTTTGATTGTGGTTTATGGCGTGGTGTCCATTGTGCCATCATTTGCGTTTTTTTGCGCCACGCGCTGCGCATTGCTCGCCACACCGCGCAAAAAATTCACCTCATTCACCGACAGTTGTGTGCGCGCAAACAGCGCACGCATCCGCGCCATCACCTCGGTCGGCGCATCGGGGTTGAGCATATTGAGGTCAATCAGCATGCGCTCCCAGTGTGCGAGCATGCCCTCGACACTGCTCAAATCCGCCGCATCGAGCATCGGCGCATCGGTTTTTTCGAGCACGCCCATCGCGCCGTGCAGAGCGAATTGGCGCAAAGTGTAAGTCATCACTTGCACCGCTTGCGCCAAATTAAGCGAGGTGTACACAGGATTGGCTTCAATGAAACACAGGCGCTGACACATCATCACCTCCTCATTGGTCAAACCGCTGCGCTCGGCACCAAAAACAAAAGCCACCGTCGGCAATGCTTGCCCCGCCGTCTGTGCCGCCTCGAGCAAAGCCATGACCTCACTCGCGGCCTGCGTGGTGGAAAATAATGGCGGCGCAAGGTCGCGTTCGCGCGCAGAAAACGCATAGGCGCAATTCACGCCCTCAAGCGCACTCGCTAAATCGGGCACAATGCGGGCGTTTTCCAGCACATCCGTCGCACCCGAAGCCAGCGCAATCGCGTCTGCCTGTGCCGTCATGTCGCTAAAGCGTGGCGAGGTGATGACCAAATCGGACAGGCCCATGTTTTTCATCGCGCGCGCGACTTGGCCAACATTGCCAGGATGGCTGGTGCGCACGAGGACGATGCGCACATGCGCGAGCCAGTTGAGTTTATCGTTCATATTTTAAATCGGTAGAGTGGGGCGATGGTGGCGGGAGAAGACGTGCACGGATGCAAAATCAGCACAGATTCTCACCAAACCCGTGGCGTTAAAATAAAATACAGTTCCGCGGCCGTCGCTTTATTGGATTAAACCGCGAATATACAGTAAAATGGCGCACTTCTGTGCGTTGTCGAGTCGATGACGCACACGCTCATTGACAACCTTTACCGATTTTGACAGAAAGCCCACTATGAATCCGATGCTCAACACCGCCGTTACCGCAGCGCGCGCCGCAGGCCAACTCATCAACCGCGCACAGCTCGACCGCGACCAAATCAAAGTCGGTAAAAAAGGCTCTGACGACATCGTCACCGAAATCGACCAAGCCTGCGAAGAGCGTATCAAAGAAATCCTCCTCGAAGCCTACCCAGGCCACGCCTTCCTCGGCGAAGAGACCGGCTTGTCAGGCGACAAAAACGCCAAACACAAATGGATTGTTGATCCGATTGATGGCACCTCAAACTTCGTCCATGGCTTTCCGCATTTCGCGGTGTGCATCGCCCTCGAAATCGACGGCAAAATCGAACACGGCCTGATTTACAATCCATCGACCAATGATATTTTCACCGCCAGCCGCGGCTCAGGCGCGTTTCTGAATAACCGCCGCATGCGCGTTTCAGGCCGCATGCGCTTGTCTGAAGCCTTGTTGGCCAGTGCGATTCCCGCACGCCAGCTCAAAGCCAACCCAACATTGATTGAGCTGCAAAACCGCTTGCGCGTTGACGCAGGTGGCATGCGTTACACAGGCTCATCCGCACTGGATTTGGCCTATGTGGCCGCGGGTTATTTGGATGGTTTCATCGGCGTCGGCTTATCGGTGTGGGACATCGCCGCAGGTGTGCTGATGGTCAAAGAAGCAGGCGGCCTCATCACCGACTTGACCGGCGAGGGCGACTACATGAGCGGCTCACTGATTGCCGCCACGCCGAAAGTATTGCCTGGGTTGATTCAAGAAGTTGCCCGTTCATAAAGCATGAGCGCACCCGCAGTCAAACACACCCCCATGATGGCCCAGTATTTGGGCATTAAAGCAGACCATCCGAATACGCTGTTGTTTTATCGCATGGGTGATTTTTACGAATTGTTTTTTGACGATGCGGTGGAGGCCTCGCGCATTCTCGGCATTTCGCTGACCGCGCGCGGCTCGTCCAATGGTGAGCCAATCAAAATGGCCGGCGTGCCTTATCATGCCGCAGAACAATACCTCGCCAAACTCCTCAAACTCGGACACTCTGTCGCCATTTGCGAGCAAATCGGCGATCCCGCCACCGCCAAAGGCCCTGTCGAGCGCAAAGTCATGCGCGTGCTCACACCTGGCACGGTGTCGGATGCGGCGTTGCTGGCGGACAAATCCGATGCGTACTTGCTCGCCATCGCCGAGCGTGGCAACGGCGCACACAAGACCCTCGGTTTGGCATGGCTCAACATGGCCAGCGGCGATTTTTATGTGACCGAAATCCCCGCCGCAGAAGCCACCGCTTGGCTTGAGCAAATTCGCCCAACAGAGCTGGTTGTCGCGGATAAAACTGCGCCCTTGTGGCGAGAGGCTTTGAGCCAGACCCTCATTTCACCATTGCCCGATAAAAATTTCAACAGTGACAAAGGCGAGACCACCTTGCTCGCGCAGATGGGTGAGCAGCACTTGGCGCAGCTCGATGCCGAGCATTTAACCGTCGGTTTGGCCGCCATCAACGCGTTGTTGATTTACGCGCAGCACACGCAGGGTCAGGCTTTGCGACACTTGCAGCGCTTGACTGTCGTGCGCAGCGAGCAGTATTTAACCCTCGATGCGGCCACACGGCGCAACCTCGAAATCTCAGAAACCCTGCGCGGGCAAGAGTCGCCCACGTTGTATTCACTGCTTGACAAATGCGCCACCAGCATGGGCGCACGTTTGCTCAAGCGTTGGCTGCACCATCCGCTGCGCGATGCACAGATTGTACGCGCACGCCAAAATGCGATTGCTTCATTGCAAGAAGCGCGCCAATACTCGCGCCTGCGCCCGATATTGCAAAGCATCAACGACATCGAACGCATCGGTACGCGCATCGCACTCTCGAGCGTTCGCCCCAAAGAGTTGGCCGCCTTGCGCGATTCACTGGCCCAATTATCTGTGCTGCAGGACGCGCTTGGCACGGCTGCACCGTCTGAGTTGTTGACGCGATTGAGTCACGATTTAAATCACCCAGCCGAGCTGTCAGCGTTGTTGCAGCGTGCGGTCAAACCAGAGCCATCCACCGTCGTGCGCGAAGGTGGCGTGATGGCCGATGGTTTTGACGAATTGCTCGATGAGCTGCGTGGTTTGCAACACAACAGCGGCGAGTTTTTACTCGCGCTGGAGTCCCGCGAACGCGAACGCACGGGTGTTGCCACACTCAAGGTTGAATACAATCGCGTGCATGGTTTTTATATCGAGCTCACCGCAGCGCAGGCGCGCGAAGTGGTTTTGCCCTCGGATTATCAACGTCGTCAAACGCTCAAAAACGCCGAACGCTTCATCACGCCCGAACTCAAAGCCTTTGAGGACAAAGCGCTGTCCGCCAAAGAGCGTGCGCTGGCACGTGAAAAATTATTGTATGACGAGCTCATCACCGCATTGCAGCCGTACATCGCCGACATGCAGCGCATCTCGCAAGCGGTCGCGCAGGTTGACACCTTGGCCAATCTCGCCGAGCGCGCATTCACGCTCAATTGGCATTGCCCCGAGTTGGTCGAACATGTTGGCATCCACATCCAAAAAGGCCGCCACGCTGTGGTCGAACAGCAAGTGTCGCCCTTCATCGCCAACGACTGCCACCTCGGTGCCGACGAACGGCTGTGGGTCATCACAGGGCCAAACATGGGCGGTAAATCAACCTTCATGCGGCAAGTTGCATTGATCACTTTGCTCACTTACTGCGGCTCATTCGTGCCCGCCGAGCGTGCCACACTCGGTCCGATTGACCGCATCTTTACCCGCATTGGTGCGGCGGATGATTTGGCGGGCGGACGATCGACCTTCATGGTTGAGATGACCGAGGCGGCGCAGATTTTACAAAACGCCACGCCAAACAGTTTGGTTTTGATGGACGAAATCGGCCGTGGCACATCAACGTTCGACGGTCTGGCATTGGCCTTGGCGATTGCCCAATCTTTGTTAAACACGCAAAGAAGTTTAACGCTGTTCGCCACCCATTATTTTGAGCTCACGCAACTGGCCAACGACATGCCACACGTCAAAAATGTCCACCTGTCCGCCGTCGA
>CALMCK010000181.1 GCA_937862845.1 uncultured Burkholderiaceae bacterium
GCTTGGGTGAGACCGATGCCGCGGCAGTTGTGTTGACCTCGGGTGCTGGTGCACTGAACATCACTTTGCGCAATGGCGTGTTGATGAAAAATCAAATCCCCATGGATGAGCATGAACAGGCGTTGTATGGCGATGTGGTCAAAACAGCCGATGAATCGCTGGATGATGATGCAGAAGTCATTGCAGGGCAAATCGGTGTGGGCAATGTGCCAGATGCACGCACGCTACAAAGTGCGATTGGGATTTTTTGGCGCTCAATGGTGTTTGTGCTGGGCGTTTTATTGCTGTTGACCTTGAGCAAAGCGCTGGGGTGAATGCACATGTGTTGTCAGTGACATCTTCCGTGAAATAAAAAACCGCAGACCCAGTCTGCGGTTTTTTAATGCGTCTCTGCATCTCTGTCTTACTTGTTAGAGAGCCAAGGCATGAGCAGTGACCATGCCTCTGGCCAATCGGCCAAACCACTCTCGCCGTTGATGTGGCCGCGTGCGCCGAGATTGATGAGCTCGCTGCCCCAGTTGTGTGCGCAGTTTTGAGCGAAATCAATACTGCCATATTCATCGTTGTTGCTGGCGATGACAATGCTTTTGAATGGAAAAGGCTCGTTGACCTCGGGTGAAAAACCGCTCGCGGTCGATGGAAAAATGACACCCGTTGGATCGGGTGGCGCGACCAATAATGCACCTTTGATTTTCACCAAGACATCGGCATCGGCATGGCGGGCAATATGGGCAGTGAGCAAACAGCCCAAGCTGTGTGCGGCAATCACCACTTGACCGTCATGCGCTGTGATGGCTTGTATCAAAACCGCCGCCCAGTCCGCGCACACAGGCGCATCCCAGTCGGCTTGCTGCACGCGTTCGACGTGTGTACCGCGCTCGGTGGCTCGCTGCTCCCATCGTGTTTGCCAATGGGCGTTGCCAGAGTTTTGATAGCCGGGCAGGGTGAGGACGCGTGTGGTCATAGCAAAATCCTTGATGTGTTTTAAGCAGGGATGGCTGTGTCAGCGGCGGCGGTGACGTCGAGGGTCATGCGCTGCTTGTCACGCCAAACTTCTAAACTAAAGCGTGTGCCCGGTGCGCTCTCGCCGATGGCGTGGGCGAATTCACGCGGATCGATGATGGCTTTACCGTCGATGCTCAACACCACATCGCCCGCTCGCAAGCCTGCATGTGCGGCGGCTGAGTTGGCCTCGACTTCTGCGATGAGCACACCTTCGGTTGTGCTCAGGCCCAGTTTGCCCAGCATCTCATCGGTGACTGGGGTGATGGCCACGCCGATGCGGCCACGATTGACCGAGCCTGTGTTGCGGATTTGGTTGGCGACTTTGAGCGCGTCATTGATCGGAATCGCCAAAGCCACGCCGGCAAATGCGCCGCTGCTCGATAAAATCTGGCTGTTGATGCCGATGACTTCGCCAGACATGTTGACCAAAGGGCCGCCTGAGTTGCCTGGGTTGACTGCCGCGTCGGTTTGAATGAATGAGACGTAGTCGCCTGTGTCACGGTTAATCGCGCTGACAATGCCTGCGGTGACGCTGTTTTTTAAACCAAATGGTGAGCCTGCGGCCATCACCCATTGACCGACTTTGATGTCGTCTGAATTGGCGGCATTGAGGATGGGCAAATCGGTGCCTTCGATTTTCAGAACGGCGACATCGGTGCGCGGGTCGCTGCCGACGACGGTGGCTTTGAATTCACGCTTGTCATTCAGCGACACGGTGATGCTGCTCGAGCCTTCGATGACGTGGTGGTTGGTTAAAATATAACCGTCTTTTGAAATGATGAAACCAGAACCAATGCCACGGGTGCGCTCCTGCGACGGTGCTTGCGGTTGCGCTTGCTGTGGTTGATTGAGGCAGGGCGGGAAGTCGGGGAAAAAGACACAAATGGGGTCTTGGCCGCTGGCTTGGTTGCGTGCTTGTACTGTTTCGGTGGTGCGGATGTTGACCACGGCGGGTGAAATGTGGTCGACGAGTTTGGTGAAATCAGGCAAACCTGTGACCAGCACTGGTGCGGATGATGGCGCGGGTGTGGCCAAGTCGTTGGTGGCGGCTTGGGCGGTTTTGTCCTGTCCTGAGCAGCTGATGAGTGCGAACACAGTTGCGGATGTGAGTATTGTGTAACTGGCTTTTTTAAAGAATGGGTGCATGCGGCCTCCTTGGTTGAGTGTGCTGCTTGAGAATATAGGGGTTTATTGAAACATCTCAAGAGGGAGAAAAAATGGATGTGGTCATTGTACGGCAAGCAATCAAAAAACAGCATCCCATGGAATGCTGTTTTGAGTGAGTGAGGGATGGAGTGCTCACATATTGCTGTAGTTTGGTCCGCCAGAGCCTTCGGGTGTGACCCAGACGATGTTTTGTGTGGGGTCTTTGATGTCACAGGTTTTGCAGTGCACGCAGTTTTGCGCGTTGATTTGCAATCGTTGCGCGCCGTCGGTTTCAATGAATTCATACACACCAGCGGGGCAGTAGCGCGTCTCTGGTCCTGCATAGATGGCGAGATTGATGTCCACTGGTGTGCTGGCGTCTTTGAGTTTTAAATGCGCGGGTTGGTTTTCTTCGTGGTTGGTGTTTGAGACAAACACCGAACTCAAGCGGTCAAAGGTCAGCACGCCGTCTGGCTTGGGGTAGGCAATCGGCGCGCACTGCGCGGCGGGCAGCAGGCACTCGTGGTCGTGTTTGTTGCGGTGTATGGTCCAAGGAAATTTTCCGCCGAGAATTTTTTGTTCAATGCCTGTCATGAGCGTGCCAATCGTGCGGCCTTTTTTGAACCATTGTTTGAAATTGCGCGCTTTCCAGAGTTCGTCTTTGAGCCACGACTGATTAAATGCGGCTTCATATTCAGGCAACTCGTCGCGTTCGCGGTTATTTTTCAGCGCATCAACGATTGCGGCGGCGGCCAACATGCCTGTTTTAATCGCGGCGTGTGAGCCCTTGATGCGAGAGGCGTTGAGTGTGCCCGCTTCGCAGCCGACCAGTACACCACCTTTAAAATACAGCTGCGGCAAGGACAAAATGCCGCCTGCGGTGATGGCGCGTGCGCCATAGCTTAAGCGTTTGCCGCCTTTGAGAAATTTTGCAATGGCGGGGTGGGTTTTATAACGTTGAAATTCTTCAAAGGGCGACAGGTAAGGGTTCTGATAATCCAGCCCGACCACCAAGCCGAGTGCGATTTGGTTGTTGTCCATGTGGTATAAAAACGAGCCGCCATACGTATCAGAGTCCAGCGGCCATCCTGCGGTGTGCACCACCAAACCTTCTTGGTGTTGCTCGGCGGGTACTTG
>CALMCK010000182.1 GCA_937862845.1 uncultured Burkholderiaceae bacterium
TGTGCGCCTTTACCGCCCAGCTTTCGTCCCACGCGCGCAGGGAAATCGAAAATGAGCCATCCAGATATTTCATCCAGTGCCACCAGCCGCTGGGCATAAACAGCGTGTCGCCGCGCTCCAAAAAGCATTCAATGCCTTCCACGCCGTCCAGCGCCGGAAAGCGCGTCGTGTCGGGGTTCTCCACATCGTAGTCCTCCAACGCATAGGTTGCATACGGGATGCGGTACAGGCGCTCTTTCCATTTGTAGTCAAACAAAATGATGTGTTTTCGGCCAAAATGCGTGTGAAAAATATGCGCCATGTCGATGTCATAGGTGGTGTCGCCAATCATGACGGCGTCATGGGCGGCGATGTCCAGCTCTTCGAGCAGCTCGAGCAACATCATCGGATGTGGTTTTGAGGTGGTTTCGTCGGCGGTGCGGCTGGCATCAAATTGATTTTTTAGCATGCTGTGTTGCAATACGCGGTTCAGGCCGGCGCGTGATTTGCCCGTCGCGATGGCGGTCAGCACCCCGCGCGCGCGCAGAGCGGTGAGCAGTTCAGAAATGCCGTCAAACAAAGTCACGACTTCTTCACCGCCGAAATAATGACGGCGGTACGACTGCATAAACTGCTCGGTTTGTGTGGCATCAAGCGGCCCAGTCAATGCTTCGATGGCCTCGGTGAAGCCGAGGCCGATGACATGTTGGGCCTGTTTGAGTGAAGGAATGGGGCGATTGATGGCGGCGCAGGATTGCTGTAATGCATGGGCAATCACACCTGTGGAGTCAAACAGTGTGCCATCCCAATCAAATATCACCAGTTTCTTATTGTAAAAATCGTGGCGCATGTGCTGTCCGCCGTTTAGTGTTTGAGTAAGTCGCGTGCCGTGCGCAGCTGGGCGAGCAAGTCGTCGCGCCAATCGGCCGAGATGTCTGCGGGCACATGTGGTCTGGTTTGCTTCAATGTTGTTTTTGTGGCGGGCAGCGATGCATCATCATCCGATGGACGGGTGTCGCTCGCATCATGGGCATCCTTGACATCATTGACATCGATGGCATTGTCCGCGAGCAGCTCAAAGCTGCTGGCATCGTCGCCATTTTTGGCGTCGAGTTGTTGGCGGGCGCCTTGAATGGTGTAGCCCTGCTCGTACAACAGCGCGCGAATGGTGCGCACCAGCAGCACTTCGTGGTGTTGGTAGTAGCGACGGTTGCCACGTCGCTTCATCGGGCGCAGTTGTTCGAATTCTTGTTCCCAATAACGCAACACATATGAGCGCACGCCGCACAGCAAGCTGACTTCACCGATGGTGAAGTAACGTTTGGCTGGGATGGCGGGCAGGTCTTGGGTTAAGACATAGCCTTGCGGTTGAGACATGGGTGGGCTTTATGTTTAAGCGAACGCTGCGTGTGCGTTTGCTGGTGTTGCGGTTTTAGTCGGCTCAGTCGTCGTGCCTTCGACGGCTGCTTTGAATTTTTGGCTGGCGTGGAATGTCACCACGCGGCGGGCGGCGATGGGGACCATTTCGCCTGTTTTTGGATTTCGACCTGGACGTGAGGCTTTGTCGCGGACGGAGAAGTTACCAAAACCAGAGAGTTTGACCATGTCGCCCGCTTCGAGTGCGCAGCGGATTTCTTCAAAAAACGCTTCCACCATTTCTTTGGCTTCGCGTTTGTTTAAGCCGACTTGTGCGAACAGGACTTCGGCCAGCTCGGCCTTGGTCAGGGTAAATTGCCCATTGGCATCCATCATTAAATCATTAAGGGTGGCTTTCACCACATCGTCGTCAAAATTCATCTGCTGTCCTGCTGTTTTTGTAAGTCTATGATTTTAATTTATTTTTGCCACACAGGTGGTGTTAATTATGGATTAAATCGGGCATTTGTGTGTTTTTGCGGGTGGGGCATTGCCCACCCGCAGGTGTTAACGCAAGCGCGCACCTGTGGCCGTGCTGACTGAGGTCAAAACCGTTTGCATCAATTCATCGATTTGCGCATCGGTCAGTGTCGCTTCCATGTCCTGCATATAAAATCGATAAGCCATGCTTTTTTCGGTGTCGGCCATGTGTTCGCCTTGGTACAAGTCAAACAATTGTACGTCACGAATGATGGCAGCGTTCGGATTGTGTTGACGCAACGCAGCAAACGCATCGTTCATCGCCTGTGCACTGACATCGCGCGGGACGATCAACGCGAGGTCGCGCGTGACCATGGGTTGCTTCGAGACCGCAG
The DNA here is from genome assembly GCA_937862845.1 of uncultured Burkholderiaceae bacterium. Lineage (GTDB taxonomy): Bacteria > Pseudomonadota > Gammaproteobacteria > Burkholderiales > Burkholderiaceae > Hydromonas. The sequence continues at coordinate 2,211 of CALMCK010000182.1, forward strand.
TGGCGACGGGCACAGAGCGCGCAAACACCGCCGCGGCGTCGAGCTCAAACAGCATGGGTGCATTGGGCAAATCGTGGCTTTGTTGCAGACGTGGGTGCAGCTGACCGAGCCAGCCGATGTTTTGTCCGTCCAATACAATCTGCGCGCAGCGACCAGGGTGCGCTGCGATGTGGGCAAATGGCACAAAGGTCAAACGCAGCGGCGCAAACAATCGCTCGATGTCGCCTTTGACATCATAAAAATCCACCGCGCGTAAGGTTTCGCTCCACTGCTCAGGCTGGGTTGAACCATAGGCCAGCCCCGCCAGTTTTAGAGGCTGGTTAATATTGGGCACGGTCGCATCCGATGCCGTCACGCTGGCGTCTCGTAAAAACACTTTGGCCAGTTCAAACACACGCACGCGATTTTGTGAACGCGCCAAATTGGTTTTCAAGTTACCAATCAGCGAGCCGACCAGCTGTGTGCGCATCACGGACAACGAGCTGGCAATTGGGTTGAGCAGTTTAATCGGATCGCTCTCGCTGCCTGCAAAATCTGCTTCAAGCGCATCGTCGATGAAGCTGAAATTAATGACTTCTTGATAATCCATCGTCACCAGAGCATCGCGCACCGAGTCTGCCGCACGCATGTGCTCTGGGGTGTGCAGCATGGTTTGCGTCGCCACAGGCGCGCGCAGTGGGATGTTGTCATAGCCAAACAAACGCACCACTTCCTCGATGAGGTCTTCTTCAATCGCCATGTCGAAACGATAAGGAGGCGCCGTGATGCTCAACACCTCACCGTGCGTCGCATCGCTGCTGCGCGTCACATCGAGTTGCAACGCACTCAAATAAGTCACCATGTCATCGGCTGGAATGGCCACGCCAATGACTTTTTGTGCGCGTGCCACGCGCATCGACAGCTGCTCACGCTTGGGCAGCGCGCCGATGATGTCGGACAACGGGCCAACGTCGCCACCGCAAATATCCAGCACGAGTTGTGCCGCGAATTCAGACGCCTCGGCTTGGCCAGTGAAATCCACACCGCGCTCAAAACGATGCGATGCGTCAGACGTGAAACGGAAACGGCGCGACTTGCCTTGAATCACATCGGGGGCAAAAAAAGCACCCTCGAGGAAAATGTCGCGCGTCGTCAACTCGGCCTTGGTCGAATTGCCGCCCATCACACCCGCCATGCCAATCGCACCGCTGTCATCGGCAATCACCAACACATCGTCTTGCAGCTCATGGGTTTGTTCATTGAGCAACTCGATTTGCTCGCCGTTTTTGGCAAAGCGCACGTGCAGCGTGCCCGCGATTTTATCCAAATCATAGACATGCATCGGCTGGCCCAAATGCAGCATCACGTAGTTCGTGATGTCCACCAACGCAGAAATCGGGCGCAGACCCGCACGCTCCAAACGCTGCGTCATCCACGCAGGCGTCGGCGCCGCAGCGTTCACATTTTTAATGATGCGCCCCGTGAAGCGACCGCAGGCTTGCGGCGCATCCACACGAATCGGCAACACATCCGCAATGCTGGCAGCGACAGGTTTGATCGTGATGTTGTTTAGCGCAGACCCAGTCAACGCCGCCACATCACGCGCCACACCGCGCAGAGACAAACAATCCGCGCGATTCGGCGTGAGTTTGATTTCAAAAACCGTGTCATCAAGGTTTAAATATTCACGAATGTTTTGCCCAACAGGCGCATCAGCAGGCAGCTCGTATAAACCAGACGCCTCCGCATTCACACCGACTTCTTTGGCAGAGCACAGCATCCCGCTCGACGCCACACCGCGCAGTTTCGCGTCTTTGATTTTAAAATCACCCGGCAATACTGCACCAATGGTTGCCACTGGCGCTTTC
>CALMCK010000183.1 GCA_937862845.1 uncultured Burkholderiaceae bacterium
AACAACGCTACGCCAGCCCAGACGAAGCAGAAGCCGATATCCGCGCTCGTGTTGAGCGTAAAGAAGTTGTGATTGGCTTTGGCCATCCTGTGTACACCATTTCTGACCCGCGCAATGTTGTGATCAAAAAAGTCGCGCACGACCTCGCAGTGGCCGCGAAAAGCACACAAATGTATGACATCGCAGAACGCCTCGAATCGGTGATGTGGGACGTCAAAAAAATGTTCCCTAATCTGGACTGGTTCTCCGCCGTCTCGTATGACTTGATGGGCGTCCCGACTGCCATGTTCACACCATTGTTCGTCATCGCCCGCACTGCAGGCTGGAGCGCACACGTGATTGAGCAACGCATTGACAACAAAATCATTCGCCCAAGCGCCAATTACACAGGTCCTGATGATTTAAAATTTGTGCCTTTGGCAAAACGATAAATCACACACATGCGCGTTAATCCACATTAACGCGCATCATTTTTTAGCCATCACAACCTATTTGTCTCTAAAAATGACAAATATCGTAAAAGTCAAATGCTGCAAAAGCCAAAAACTTTGAGCACATCAACGAACCAGAGCCCGATACCATGAACACTCAATACCGCAAAACCCTACCAAACACCGCCCTCGACTACTTCGACGCCCGCACCGCCGTCAACGACATCAGCGCAGGCGCGTATGAGCAGCTGCCGTACACCTCGCGGGTATTGGCAGAAAATCTCGTGCGCCGATGCTCGCCAGAGACATTGACCGACTCGCTCAATCAGCTCATCGAACGCAAACAAGATTTGGATTTTCCGTGGTTTCCAGCGCGGGTGGTCTGCCATGACATTTTGGGGCAAACGGCGCTGGTTGATTTGGCGGGCTTGCGTGACGCCATCGCCGAGCAAGGTGGCGATCCTGCTAAAGTCAATCCTGTCGTGCCGACCCAATTGATTGTCGATCATTCATTGGCCGTCGAGTGCGGCGGCTTCGACCCCGATGCTTTTACAAAAAACCGTGCGATAGAAGACCGCCGCAACGAAGATCGGTTTCATTTCATCAACTGGACCAAAACCGCATTTGAAAACGTCAACGTGATTCCACCGGGCAACGGCATTTTGCACCAAATCAACCTCGAACACATGTCGCCCGTGATTCAGGTGCGCGACGGCGTGGCATTTCCCGACACACTGGTCGGCACCGACAGCCACACACCGATGGTCGATGCGCTCGGCGTGATTGCCGTCGGCGTCGGCGGACTCGAGGCCGAAACCGTCATGCTTGGTCGCGCCTCATGGATGCGCCTGCCCGACATCATCGGCGTCGAGCTCACTGGCAAACCCGCACCAGGCATCACCGCCACCGACACCGTACTCGCACTGACCCAATGGCTGCGCCAACAAAAAGTCGTCTCAGCGTATTTAGAATTTTTCGGCGCAGGCACCGACGCACTCACACTCGGCGACCGCGCCACGATTGCCAACATGGCCCCCGAGTTTGGCGCGACCGCCGCCATGTTTTACATCGATCAAAAAACCATCGACTACCTCAAGCTCACAGGCCGTGAAGACGAGCAAGTCAAACTTGTCGAGCACTACGCACGTGTGTCGGGCTTGTGGGGCGACGCGCTCAAAACCGCACGCTACGAGCGCGTCATCAGCTTTGACTTATCCACCGTCGTGCGCAGCATCGCAGGCCCCTCAAACCCACACGCACTCGTCCCCGTCTCAGAGCTCGCCTCGCGTGGGATTTCAGGCACCATCGAGCAACCAGACAACGGCCAAATGCCAGACGGCGCCGTCATCATCGCCGCCATCACCTCATGCACCAACACCAACAACCCACGCAACGTCATCGCCGCCGCCCTGCTCGCCCGCAACGCCAATCGCCTCGGCCTGACCCGCAAACCGTGGGTCAAATCCTCGCTGGCGCCGGCGACCACCGAGATCTACACTCATCCCCTACACGCCGCCCTTCCGATCGCCCTCGAGCAACTCG
>CALMCK010000184.1 GCA_937862845.1 uncultured Burkholderiaceae bacterium
GCAAGGTGTTTCGCAAAAAAAGCCCCGATCCGCACACACATTAAATAGAAAGAACACTATGAAACGCGACGCATTGTTTAACATGATTGAGCAGCAAATCCGCCCATGGGACGTGCACAACGAAGCCGTGCTCACCGCGCTGCGAGAGTTGCCGCGTGCGGGTTTTTTGCCCGAGTCACACCGCGCATTTGCGTATATGGACACCGAGGTGCCCTTGGTGATTGATGGGGTCGACACCGGCACGCGCTTGCTCGCACCGCGTATGTTGGCGCGAATTGTGCAAACCATGGACATTGCGCGCACAGATGAAGTTGGCCTTGTTGGGCTGGGCGACGGTTATCTCGCGGCATTGTTGGCACGCTTTGCGCGCACGGTGACGGCTTATGAATTGAATGAAAACGCTTTGAAATTCGCACAAAAAAACCTCAACGCCCACCACGTGCGCAATGTGAATTTTGAGCTCAAAGATGGCTTAAAGCACAGCACCGACAAATTTGATGTGCTGGTACTGGCGGGCAGCGTCACCACGCTGTCGGATGCAGTGAAGCAAAAAATCAACGTAGGTGGTCGATTGTTTGCGGTTGTGGGCGCAGTGGATGCGGCGGTCATGAGTGCGGTATTGGTCGAGCGCACCAGCGATACGAATTGGCACAGCACGGTTTTATTTGAAACCGTCACACCCGCGCTGACGCAGGCAACACCTGCGACGGCCTTTAGTTTCTAAGCAGAGTGATGAAAAAAACATTGATTCAATACCGCATGGTGGGCTTGTTCGGACTTTTACTGAACACGCCCGCGCATGCGCTCGACCTTTGGCAGACCTACGAGATGGCGCTGCAAAACGACGCCACCTACCAAGCGGCCAGCGCCCAAAAAATTGCCACAGACGAGCAAAAAAAACAAGCCCGCGCCGTGTTGTTCCCGACCATCGTCGCAGGCGCCTCATGGAAACAGATGCGCGAAGAGTTTGATGCCACAGGCCGAGTGGTCAACACCCACCCAGCCAGCGCCAGCCTCTCTCTCAAGCAGCCGATTCTTCAGTTTGACAGCTTCACCGCCATCAAACAGGTCAACAACAACGTCAGCATCGGCGCATTGACCTTTGAAGCTGCACGTCAAGACCTGATCAGTCGCGTCGTGCAGACCTACTTCAATGCACTGCTCACCCAAAAAACCGCACAGGTTGCCACCGCCAAAGAAGCCACGGCACAACAGCAAGTCAAGCTCGCCCAGCGCAACTTTGACGTCGGCAACACCACCGTCATCGACACCCAAGAAGCCAATGCCGCCTACCACCGCGCGCAGGCCGAATCCATTGTCGCACAGAGCAACGCTGGCAACGCATGGGCCAATCTCGAAGACATGGTGGGTGCCCCCATCACAGAACCACTGGCCAGCCTCAATGTACCGCTCAAATTGAAAATGCCCACGCCCGACACGCAAGACAAATGGGTCAAGCGCGCCATCGAAGAAAACTACAATGTGCAAATCGCCCGACTCGCGCTCAAAACCGCCAGCCTCGAAGTCACCAAACGCGCCCAAACACGTCTGCCCACACTCAATCTGCTCGCCAGTCAGACATGGAAAAGCACGCAATACAACCACAGCAACGATGTGAAAAGCAGTGTCAGCAGCATCGGCCTCGAAGTCTCCATGCCCATTTTTGACGGCGGCCTCATCAGTGCGCAAGTCCGTGAAGCAGAAGCGCTTAAAACCAAAAGCATGCAAACTGTGCGCAGCACACAGACCCAAGTCGCACAAGCCACCCGCAGCGCATTTGGCCAAGCCATCTCTGGCCTGCGCAGCATCGAAGCCCTCGAAGAAGCCCGCAAAGCCTCATCCGCCGCCGTCCGCTCCAATAAAATTGGTTACGATTTGGGCATGCGCATCAACATCGACGTGCTGAACGCCCAGCAAACCGACGCGCAAACCCAGATAGACCTCGC
>CALMCK010000185.1 GCA_937862845.1 uncultured Burkholderiaceae bacterium
GTATCCCTGTTGCGGCATTTCGCTATTGCCGTCAAATGCCCACGGCGTGCCATACCAATACGGCAATATGTCCTCACGCATGATGCGGGTGAATGCTATTCCCGCCGCTAAATTGTCTTTACCAGCTTTCATCCGACGCAGACTCGTGCGCTGTTGAGCGACTTTTCGCAACGACTGCGGGTATAAGCTCGCATCGCGAACAAAGTATTTTTCCTCATTCACCACCACATCGACCCATGAGCGTCGGTGCTGCCAAGCGCCTGCTGCAGCGCCGATGCTCGCCAGCGCAAAAAAACCCTTGAGCCAATCTCGTCTGTGCATATCGCCTCCTTAACTATTTGCCATAAGCATAACGCCGCTGTGTGAGCCCAAGGTGAAGCATGCAAAATCGCCACGTGAAAAAGCCGCAAGCGAGCTTGCGGCATCATGGTCAAGAATTGTACAACAGCCAATCACATCATCAGCAACACAGCTCCGCCGATGTGTGTGAGCGGTACTCCGTGAGAAAATCATCGAAGCTGCCGACCTGTGTGCGCTCGATTTCGTCTTGTGCGTCCAATGAGTTTTGGGCCAATCGCTCAAACTCACTGCGCTCAGCCGAACTCAGTGGCCGCGCCGCAAAGCCCTTTGCCAGCTCTCGACTTTGCGCCAAACCAAATGCGATGAACGAGTTGTCATGCGCACGGATGGCATCGAGCACGCGCGCCGATGGCGTCAGTGCAGGATTGAGCAATTTTTCTTTTTGCAGATTCAAGCTGTCTGTGAACTCCTGACTGTGGTTTTGCTCATCGAGCAATGACGCGACAACCGCAATCTGCTCGATTAACTCAAGTCCCCACGTGCGTAAGGAAACCGCCGAGCCTTCTCGCATCAGTGTCAAATCAGGACGACGCCCCTCTTTGACTGTCCGTGCAAAATTCTCAGTATTGGCATCGCCCTCAGCATCATTGGTCAAAGGGCTGTCGGTCAATGCACAAAACCACAAAAACGCATCCAAAAACCGAGTGGTCTCTAAACTAATCCCGACCGATTCAAAAGGATCAACATCCATGCAACGCACTTCGATGTACTGCACACCGCGTTCACACAGCGCTTGCACAGGCCGCTCACCCGAGTTAATCACACGCTTGGGGCGTATCGTCGCATAAAACTCATTTTCGATTTGCAGCACATTGGTGTTGATTTGCACCCACTCACCTGCCTGCTGCGTGCCGATTTTTTCATACGCGGCATAAGGAATACGCACCGCTTTGGATAAACTTTGCATGTATTCGAGCAATGTGTTGTACGGCGGTACCAGGCCGTCTTGCGCATTGTTTTGATAACCCAAATCACTCATGCGCAAACTCGTCGCATACGGCAAATACAGCGTATCGTCCGACAAAGTCTCTAAACCATGCTCGCGCCCGCGCAAAAACCCAGTGGACAATGCGGGCGACGCGCCAAACAAATACATCAGCAACCAGCTGTAACGGTGAAAATTTCGAATCATCGCCACATAGGCCTCCGACTGATAATCCTGCGCATTCAGCGGATTGCTCGGCTCCTGCGCGTGCAACACCTTCCAGACATCATCGTCCATCGAAAAATTATAATGTATCCCCGCAATGCACTGCATCGCCTTGCCATAACGCAGCGCCAAGCCTCGCCGATACACGTGTTTGAGCATACCGATGTGCGAGCGGCCATACCACGCAATCGGAATCTCAGTCTCTGACGGCAGCACGCAGGGCATCGACTGACTCCACAGCTGCTGCCCACCGTTTTTTTGCAACTCATCATTGACAAAGCGATGCACCTTATCGAGCTCATCAAGCGCCACTGATGCATCGCACGACGCAGGCGTGATGAACTCCATCAACGATTCCGAGTAATCCGTCGTGATCGACCCATGCGTCAGTTTCGAGCCCAAACTGCGCGAATGCGGCAACAGGTTTAAATGACCATCCGCATTCACCCGCAAAGCCTCTCGCTCAATCCCGCGCAAACCCTTTGTGAGTAATGCGCGATGATCAGGTTGGCGGAATAACTCGAGGCGGGTGTTAAAGGTATTAAGCGTGTTCAATGTGTTTGTGGTGTTTTTCAAAGCCATCCTTGGTGTTTGTTTGAGCGTACTGACTGCGTTTATTTTTAATGTGCGTAAGGATAACCGATATTGAAAAAGCCTGCTCTCGCAGGCTCTTTCGGTCAAGAGCGTCTAACCTGTAATTCCCCTTCAAAAAAACAGCCGCTGATTCAAGTATGAAGTGCAACACTTCAGTTTGAAAAATTAGACAAGTGACTAACGTATTGCACTTCACTTTTTATCTCTAAATTGAGAAGTGAGCACCATGAGTTACAAGCACCTTTGCCTAGACGAACGATATACTATAGAGTGAGCATCCACGAGCGCGAAACCACGGTTGAGCAACGTACGCGCATCGGTGACTTTGAAGGTGACCTTCTCATCGGCGCACACCATCAGGCGTATTGCTCACCTTGATTGACCGCAAAAGCCTGTACGCGCCGCTCAAACCGTTGCCCAGCAAACAAGCGCATGGTACGATGGCGGCTATCTTTGAGGTGCTCAAACAATTTGGTGCACACAGGGTCACGTTTGACAACGACAAAGAGTTTGCCAAGCACCAACTGCTGCGCGATGAAGGCATCAACCCATACTTTGCTGACCCGTACTGCTCCAACCAACGGGCACGCAACGCAAACATGAACGACTTAATCCGCCAGTTTTTACTGAAAGGCAATTCATTTGCTGAGTTTTCGGATAAAGCGGTTCAGGTGATACAAAAAACCTGAACCATCGCCCCAGAAAAACATTGGGTTGGCTTTCGCCTGTATAGTTTTATCTTGAATGACAAGCGTTGCGCTTCGGGGTTGAATCCGCGATGTGATTGAATCGCCATCGGCGTATTCTGATGAAAGCCAAAAGGCATCGAGCGCAGGATGGATTCGCGCAGCAACTCGCGCCACAAAAACATGAGGACAGACCATGACCCCAGATTATTTACAACACTTGCACACCACCCTCGCTCAAATCACCCTTGATGGTTTTGAGAAACCCGAGCGCGTCATCAACACGCCGCAAGGCGCGAACGTCACGCTCGCCGATGATCAAAGCGTTTTGAATTTTTGCGCGAACAACTACCTCGGCCTCGCCGACGACGCTCGGCTCATCGCAGCGGCGAAGCAAGGTTTGGACGACTATGGCTACGGCTGCGCCTCGGTGCGCTTCATCTGTGGCACGCAGTCGATTCACAAACAACTCGAGGCACGCATTTCGCAATTTCTCGGCACAGAGGACACGATTTTGTACTCCAGTTGTTTCGACGCCAACGGCGGTGTGTTTGAAACCTTACTTGGTGAGCAAGATGCTGTGATTTCGGACGAGCTCAACCACGCCTCCATCATCGACGGCGTGCGTCTGTGCAAAGCGGTGCGCTATCGCTATAAAAACAACGATTTAAATGATTTAGAAACTCAGCTCAAAGCCGCGCGCGATGCAGGCGCACGCTTCACACTGGTCGTCACCGACGGCGTGTTTTCGATGGACGGCACGATTGCCAATCTCGCCGGCATCGCCGCACTCACCGAGCAATACGGCGCACTGCTCATGGTTGACGACTCGCACGCCGTCGGCTTCATCGGTGCGACAGGCGCGGGCACACCCGAATTCTGCGGCGTCTCCGATAAAGTAGATATTTACACAGGAACGCTCGGCAAAGCACTCGGCGGCGCATCAGGTGGCTATGTCGCAGCGAATGCAGCGGTGGTTAAACTGCTGCGCCAACGCTCACGCCCGTATTTATTTTCCAACTCACTCGTCCCCGCCATCGCCGCCGCGAGTTTAAAAGTTTTGGAAATATTGGCATCAACCGAGGGCGCACAACTGCGTGCACAACTTTCCGCCAACGCCACACAATTTCGCACGGCCATGACCGACGCAGGCTTCGAGCTGCTCGCAGGCGAACACCCCATCATCCCCGTCATGCTCGGCGACGCCCGCCTCGCCGCAGACATGGCCGCCGAATTACTCAATGAAGGCGTCTACGTCATCGGCTTCTCATTCCCCGTCGTCCCCAAAGGGCGCGCGCGGATACGCACGCAGATGTCTGCCACGCATACGAGTGCGGACATTGAGCGGGCGGTCACGGCATTTGTGAGAGTCGGGAAAAGACTGAACATCATTGCTTAAACCATCTGAAAAAGACATGCCAATCCTTCCCACAAGCCCTCGTCTAAAAAATAGCTTTATGTTATTGCCTTGTTCATTGGCACTTGTTGTTTTTGTAAGCGCCTGTATGACATATGACTACCCGAAGTTTTTAAGTGAATTAAAAAAGCGCTGCCCCACTTCCTATCAATTTCAAGAAAGCAGACTCAATGACACGGAAGTTTCAGAAATTTGCTCTTGTATCGAGAAAACCACACAAGAAAAGTGGCCAGACATCAAAACCCTGCATCAAGCCTTGCATGACCATGACCGAGAACCACGTGGCGATGCCGATTTTATCTTGGGAACGATTCGAATGACTCTTCCATCCTGCACAACTAAGGAACTTTAATGAAAGCCCTCGCCAAACTCACACGCTCAGAAGGTCTCACACTCACCGAGCTGCCAATGCCTGAAGTCGGTCACAATGATTTGCTGATTAAAATCAAAAAAACCGCCATCTGCGGCACGGACATGCACATCTGGAATTGGGACGAGTGGGCGCAAAAAACCATCCCTGTGCCGATGCAGGTCGGTCATGAGTACATCGGCGAGGTCGCGGGGATGGGGCAGGAAGTGGTCGGTTTTACAATCGGTGAGCGCGTGTCGGGTGAAGGCCACATCACCTGCGGGCATTGCCGTAATTGCCGCGCGGGGCGGCGACACCTGTGTCGCAACACCGTCGGTGTGGGCGTGAATCGCGCGGGTGCTTTTGCCGAGTATCTTGTCATCCCTGCGTTCAATGCGTTCCCGATTCCCGATGAGATCCCTGATGATTTGGCAGCGATTTTCGACCCGTTTGGCAATGCGGTGCACACCGCGCTGTCGTTTAACTTGATTGGTGAAGACGTGCTCATCACCGGCGCAGGACCGATTGGCATCATGGCAGTGGCGATTGCCAAACACGTCGGCGCGCGCCACGTCGTCATCACGGATGTGAACGAATATCGGCTTGATTTGGCACGGCAAATGGGCGCAACGCGCGCGGTGAATGTGCTGAAGACCAACTTAACCGATGTCATGGCAGAACTCAACATGCACGAGGGCTTTGACGTCGGGCTCGAAATGTCGGGCAACCCTAGTGCCTTTCGTCAAATGCTCGATAAAATGAACCACGGCGGCAAAGTCGCCCTGCTTGGCATTCCACCATCCGAGACCGCGATTGACTGGAATCAAGTGATCTTTAAAGGACTCGAAATTAAAGGTGTGTATGGCCGCGAGATGTTTGAGACTTGGTACAAAATGGTCGCGCTGATTCAATCAGGGTTGGACATCAGCCCGCTCATCACGCATCATTTTAAAATCGATGATTTCAAACAAGGATTTGACGCGATGAATTCTGGGCAAAGTGGCAAAGTGATTTTGGATTGGTCGTGATTTTTCACTTCAAAGGTGCTTGCAACACCAAACCGATATGTAGGGCGGATTGTGCAAACTGTCCAGACAAAAAACACCGCATCTGTGCCTTTTCACCAAACTTCTCTTGCGCTAAAGTTCTACCACTGACAACAAACACCATTCAATCGAAACAAAATGACAACATTTAACTACAGCCTATTCAACGTTTTCGCCGAAACCCCGTGGGGCGGCAACCCACTCGCCATCGTGCCGAATGCCGATGCGCTCGACACCACCACCATGCAGCTCATCGCGCGACAGTTTAACTTATCCGAAACGGTGTTCATCTGCGCATCTGAGGCACACACGGCGCATTTGCGGATTTTCACACCCGACCATGAAATGCATTTCGCAGGACATCCAACCATCGGCGCGGCGGCGTGGTTGCATCAA
>CALMCK010000186.1 GCA_937862845.1 uncultured Burkholderiaceae bacterium
TTTTTATTTAAAGGAAACTCCTGTGCGTGAGCCGCGTGAAGCGCTGAGACGAGTAGGACGAATGTGACGATTTTTTCCATGGGTTTCTCCGTGTTTTTTTGTAAATGAAAAACATACAGCAGTCGTATTGTACAGATGTCACTGTGTGCTTGAGGTGAAGAGGTGTTCATTGATGTTTTGATTGCGCGCTGAGGCTGTAAATTATTTTGGCAGCCAGCGTAAAAATGAAATAGATGTGTGGATGAAAATGCATCTGCCCATCCATCGCTAAATCCATATTTTATGCAAATGTCACTTTATGAATTCAACTACAAAACGCAACATTAGCGATTTCCTTGGAAACGGCATGCAGAGGAGAAATAAAAGCAAGTCGTTTACGAGGCCTGTGGTTTGGTTTATGCATGATTCTACCGATTTCCTCATCTGTGCCAGTAGAGAAATGTCGTTTTTTAGGAATGTATTGTCGAATCAATCCGTTGGTGTTTTCAATAAAGCGAAAAATAAAAGTTGAAGTGGCTGTAGCCATCTGGCAATGAATCTTGGATAGATTTATGATGTTGACTCTGGAGTGGCCCGCTAGTTCGCGAAGTCTCAAAGGCGAAAATGGGTCTGAGAAAACCCTGATGTAATCAGTCCCGCTGTACCGAAACTGTGAAGAAGTTAAATGCTCCTTAAATATTTCTGTAAACTCTAAATAAAAAAAGACCCTGCATTTCTGCAAGGTCTTTATTTTACTGCTAAAACTTTGGTAGGCCGTGCGTGATTCGAACACGCGACCAACGGATTAAAAGTCCGCTGCTCTACCAGCTGAGCTAACGGCCCAAAGAAACGAAATTATAGGGGGTGAATTGAGTTCTGTCAACGACTTTTTTCAAAAAAAGTGTGGAGATTGGTTGGCGGGTCGTCTCTGATTTGGCCGCTGAGTTTTTAATGACTGTGCGATACAATACAGGCACTATAAATTTCAATTTAAATCAAGGAGTTAAAAATGTCGGACGTAAAAAAAGCAGTTGTGCAATTGTTCAGTGATGTGTTGCCTGAGCCAGAATTTGATTTTCCACTCGAGGAGCGACGGGTATCTGGCAATCCAAAACGCACGACTTGGTCGCATTTTGTCAATGACAGTGGTGAGGTTTACATGGGTGTGTGGGCTTCCGAAGTGGGTGCGTGGCATATCGAGATGGGCCCGACGGAAGATGAGTATTTTTATGTGATTGAGGGGCGCGGGCGCATTGTGGGTGATCTGGCCGCGAAAGAGTTCGCTGCGGGTGATGCGGTGGTGATACCGGCTGGCTTTAAAGGGGTGTTTGAGGTGGTTGAAACACTGAAAAAGCATTATGTGATTGTGGAGCGTCAAAAGTAAATCATATGCTCTCAATCGAAACGACCATCGTGGTCGGGTCAAAATAAAAAAGGTTAAGCGCTGTGCTTAACCTTTTTTATTTTGCTGTCTGGCATCGGCCCGTTCAACTTTGTTTGCGCTGATTGTGATTGGCTGATGCGGATGGCGCACACTCAGCCCATTTTTTTCTTACCGCTGATGGTGGTTTTTTTGGCGCGTTTGACGGTGCCGGATTGGGTGAGACGCTCGTTGCCTTTGATGGTGACTCTTTGGGCTTTTGGTTTGCGATTCGGTGCGCCTGCTTTCATGATGGTGACTCGGCGAGGCGCATTGCCTTTAAAACTATCGTCATCGCCTGCGAGGGTTTGCGCGAAGGTTTTTTTCTTAGGCGTTAATGACGCAGGGCGATAGAGCACCAAGGTTTTGCCGATGTGCTGTACTTGTGCGGCGCCGAGTCGGTCGCACAGGGCGTCAAAGTATTCGGCGCGAACGTCTTTTTCATCAGCGAACACACGGACTTTAATCAGTGTGTGTGCGGCAAGTGCTGCATCGGTTTCTTTGATCACGGCTTCTGATAAACCTGCGTCGCCAATCATGACGACGGGAGA
>CALMCK010000187.1 GCA_937862845.1 uncultured Burkholderiaceae bacterium
CTCCTGCCATACTCCTTTTTAGAATCCTTCTGGTTCTGGGGAACCGTAGGCACATAAAAGTTGCAGTGCGGGCTTTCTATCATGTCTTGTATAAGACATGATAGAAAGTGGTGCAATTATGCCAACTGTTCTGGTGCATTGCAAGGCAATTGTGTAGAAAAACACAAGTTTCGATGTTGCGCTGCGGTATTTTTTGTTTGGTCTGAAGGTGTCAGCGTGGTTGAATATTTCGTTACCAGCTTGGTTTCGGTAGATCCAACTGGTTTTTGCTTGTGTTTCAGTCGGTCATCTGATTTTTCACATAATCGCATGAGCGTGCAATTGTGTAAAACAGCATGCGCGATGGTGGTGCGCATGCTGCACTTTTTGAGTGTTATGAGATGCGCATGCCCGGTTGTGCGCCATCATTTGGCTCAAGCAAATACAAACCGGGGTTGGTTTTATTGTCTTTCGCTGACGCGCACAGCACCATTCCCTCAGAAATGCCGAACTTCATTTTGCGTGGGGCGAGGTTGGCGACCAGTACGGTGAGTTTGCCGACGAGATCTGCGGGCTTGTGGGCGGCGGCGATGCCTGAGAAGACGTTGCGGGTTTTGCCTTCGCCAGCATCGAGGGTGAGTTGCAATAATTTGGTTGAGCCTTCGACGGCTTGGCAGTCGATGATTTTCGCGATGCGCAAATCAACTTTGACAAAGTCGTCAATGCTGATGGTGTCCGCGATGGGTAAAATCTCGCTGCCGCTCACAGAGGCGGCTGGTTTTTCGGCTTGTAAGGACTCGGCATTGGCGGCGAGTAGGGCGGCGATTTGTTTGTCTTCGACGCGGGTCATCATGTGGCTGTACGCGTTGATGGCGTTGGCCGAGCTGAGTGGTGTGTGTGCATCTGCCCAGCTTTGGCTTGCGATGTTTAAAAAAGCGTAAGCCTTATCCGCGGTGAGCGGCATGACGGGAGATAAATACAGGCTGAGCAGGCGGAAGGCCTCGACGCAGATACTGCACACCGCGTGCAGCTCGGCTGCTTTGTCGTCGTGTTTGGCCAGCTCCCATGGTTTATTGGCGTCGATGAATACGTTCACCGCATCGGCCTGCTCCATGATGGCGCGCATGGCTTTACCGAATTCACGCGACTCATACAGTGCGCCGATGTTGGTTTGGGCGGCGCGGATGTTTTGTAGCAACTCGTGTGACATGGCGGCGTCGAGCACGCGACCTTCAAATCGTTTGACGAGAAAACCCGCCGCGCGACTGGCGATGTTGACGTATTTACCGACCAAATCGGAGTTGGTGCGAGCGATGAAATCATCAAGATTCAAATCCAAGTCTTCCATCGACGCGTTGAGTTTGGCGGCGAAATAATAACGCAGCCATTCGGGGTTCATGCCCGCTTCGATGTAGCTGTGGGCGGTGATGAATGTGCCGCGAGATTTGGACATTTTCGCGCCATCGACGGTGAGAAAGCCGTGGGCAAAGACATTGGTCGGTGTGCGAAAGCCAGAGAATTTCAGCATGGCGGGCCAAAACAAAGTGTGGAAATACAAAATGTCCTTGCCAATGAAGTGGTATTGCTCGGTGGCTGAGTCGGGTTTGACCCATGCGTCGAAATCCATGCCTTTGGCTGTGCAGAGGTTTTTAAAACTCGCATAGTAACCGACGGGCGCGTCGAGCCAGACGTAGAAATATTTACCAGGTGCATTCGGAATCTCGAAGCCAAAATACGGCGCATCGCGCGAAATATCCCAGTCGCCGAGTTTGTGCTCATCGTCGCTGCCGAGCCACTCTTGCATTTTGTTGGTGGCTTCTTGTTGCGCCAAACCTTGCACCCAGCCACGCAAAAACTCTTCGCAACGCGTGTCCGAGAGTTTGAAAAAATAATGCTCAGAGCTGCGGCGCTCGGGCGTCGCACCAGAGATGGTGGAAAACGGATTGATGAGATCGGTCGGTGCATAAGTCGCGCCGCAGCTCTCACATGAGTCGCCGTATTGGTCGAGTGTGTGGCATTTTGGGCATTCGCCTTTGATGAATCGATCGGCGAGAAACATTTGCTTCACAGGATCGTAGTATTGCTCCACGTCTTTGCGCGCGATCAGATCGTTCGCGACCAGCGCGTTGTAAATGGTATTGCTCAATTCTTGGTTTTCGGGCGTGTCGGTCGAATAGTAGTTGTCAAACGAAATGCCAAAATCATCGAAGTCGCGTTTGTGCTCTTGCCAGACATTGTCAATCAGCTGTTTGGGCGTGATGCCTTCGGCTTCTGCGCGCAGCATGATGGGCGCTCCGTGTGTGTCATCGGCGCCGACGTAGTATACTTCGTGCTGGTTCAGTTTGAGATAGCGCACCCAGACGTCGGTTTGAATGTATTCGACCAAATGGCCAATGTGGATTTGACCGTTGGCATAGGGCAGGGCGGAGGTGACGAGGATTTGGCGATTGGACATGTGGGTTACCTTAATTATTTTGAACGAGCGAAAAACGCGATTTTAACACAGGGCAACACAATGAACGAAGAACAAATGCGCGCGGCACTCGACGCCGTCGCAATCACCGCAGACACAGCGCTCACGCTTGGCCAAAGCCGTGCGATTAAAAACATCAATGGTCAACAGGTCAGCATACAGCTGCCCCTCGCCTGCGCCAGTGCGCACGATGACTTGCGCGCCCGCATGAGTGCTGCCGCGCAATGCGATTTAACGGTTGAAATCATCACCAAAATCGATGCACACCTTGTGCAAGCGGGCCTCGCGGTCGCACCGAATGTCAAAAACGTCATCGCCATCGCCTCGGGCAAAGGCGGTGTCGGTAAAAGCACCACCGCAGTCAACCTCGCGCTCGCACTCGCCCACGAGGGCGCGCGGGTGGGCTTGCTCGATGCGGATATTTATGGGCCATCTGTGCCGCTGCTGTTGAACCTTGAAGGCAAGCCAGACTTGGATGCGGATGAGAAAATGATTCCGCCCTCGCGCTACGGCGTGCAGGCCAACTCGATTGGCTTTCTCATTGATGCCGACTCACCCATGGCGTGGCGTGGGCCGATGGTCTCACAGGCGCTGCAGCAGCTGTTCAACCAAAGCGCGTGGGACGATCTCGATTACCTCATCATCGACATGCCGCCCGGCACAGGCGATATTCAGCTCACGCTGTCGCAAAAAATCCCCGTCACAGCGGCAGTCATCGTCACCACGCCGCAGGATCTGGCATTGCTGGACGCGCGCAAAGGTTTGAAAATGTTTGAAAAAACCAACATCCCCGTGGTTGGCATCGTCGAAAACATGGCGCTGCACACCTGTGGCCAATGCGGCCATGAAGAAGCGATTTTTGGCGCAGGCGGTGCGGTGAAAATGAGTGAGGATTTCAATGTACCGCTGCTCGGTCAACTGCCACTCGCCATTGATATTCGCCTCAGTGCCGACGCTGGCAAGCCGACTGTCGCGGCCGATCCAGAGAGTCCGCATGCGCAGCACTACCGCAGCATCGCACGCCGACTCGGCGCGGCGGTGGCGAGTTTGCCAAAGGATTTGACGCATAAATTTAAAGTGACAACACAATGAGCGAGACCGAAAATATACCCTCGCAAGCCAATAATCCACTGCATGGTTTGACGCTTGAATTCATACTCACTGAATTGGTTGAGCACTATGGCTGGGATGGGTTGAACGAGCAAATACCGCTTAAATGTTTTGCACACGAACCAAGTATTAAATCAAGCCTCAAGCTGCTGCGCAAAACACCGTGGGCGCGTGAGAAAGTTGAAAGTCTGTATGGCTTCATGCTGCGCGAAATACGTCGTGCAGAACGCAAGCCCGAAAATCCATATCGATTGCCTGAATAAACAATGCAAGAAGCGGTGTGTGCGTTTGACGTGCCCATGTTTTTAAACAACAAAGACGCGATTGAAGTCGCGTCTTTGTTTCGATGATAGACACAATAAAGGTTTTGATATGCAGTGGTTGAGTGGACTTAATTTTATCAACAAGCATTCCGCGTATTTGCTGATTGCCGCATGTTTGGCGGGTTTTGCCATGCCAGAAGCCTCGAATGCTTTGCTGCCGAAGTTGCCCGTGGTGTTGTTTTTCTTAATGTTTTTTACGTTGTTGGGCATGAACCAACCCAAACTGCTCAAAGTGTTGGCATGGCCGATGGTGTGGCGTTATGCGGTGTTTCACACATTGGGCATGTCGATTTTATTTGTCGGCACGGCTTTTTTGTTGGGTTTGCGCGGGGAAAATTTATTGGCGCTGGCGGGCGTGACCGCGACAGGTGCATTGTTTGGTACGCCCGCGATTGTTCGTTCAATCGGTGTGGCGCATCGAGAAAATGAAACGCCTGCGCCGATGGTGGCGATGGCGTTGACCATCGCCAGCACGATTTTGATGCCGGTGGTTTTGTTGGTGAATTTATGGTTGTGCGCGTCGACTGCCACAGGTGCGATTGAGCTGGACTGGGCTTTGTATGGCGAGCGCTTGTTGATTTTTATTGCAGGGCCGATGCTGCTGTCGTTTATTGTGCACAGTCTTTTTGATGAAGGCACTTTGCATCGCGTGCATGCGCCCTTGTCTAAAGTGACCATTGTGCTGCTCGCCTGTTTTCCGTTTGGTTTGGTGGGGGCGTTTAGAGAGTATGTGAATCGAGACTGGTCGCACGGTGTGCTGTTTTTGCTCGGTGCGGTGTTTGTGTGTTTTGCGTTGTTTGCTTTCATGCTGTGGTGGTATCGCGCATCGCCGATGGCGCTTCGTGTGTCGGCGGCGGTGGCTTCGGGCGGGCGCAATGTCTTGTTGACCCACACGGTGGCAGGGGTGTTTTTGGGCAGTGCTTTTTTACCATTGATTGGTGCGATGCAGCTGCCAGTTTATGCCTTGCCTTTGGTGGTGCGGTGGTGGATGGGGCGTAAGTGAAAAAATTTATTTTAAAACCATTGCAAGAAATAATTTCTGTGGCGTTGACCGGACGAGGTGAATTATGAGCGATGTGGCCATCATCGGCGCGGGCCCCGCTGGCTTGATGGCGGCAGAAGTGCTGTCTTCCCGTGGCATTCAAGTGACGGTGTATGACGCGATGCCGTCGGTGGGGCGCAAGTTTTTGCTCGCGGGCATCGGTGGGATGAACATCACGCATTCGGAAGCCTTGCCTGAATTTTTATCGCGTTATGAGCCGTGCTCACCGATATTGACCGAGTGTGTGAGGCGTTTTGACAATCGCGCGGTCGTTGCGTGGATTGCTGCGCTGGGTTTGCAGACGTTTGTGGGCAGCTCTGGGCGGGTATTTCCGACGGATATGAAAGCGGCGCCGTTGTTGCGGGCGTGGTTGGCACGATTGAAATCGGCTGGTGTGGTGTTTGAAATGCGCCACCGTTGGACAGGCTGGGATGAGTCGGGTGCTTTGTGTTTTTCAACGCCTGCGGGTGAGCGGCGGATTCAACCTGTCGCGACGGTGCTCGCGCTCGGCGGTGCGAGCTGGCCGCGGCTCGGCTCGGATGCGGCTTGGTGTGATTGGTTGACGGCGCGGGGTGTGGCGTTGGCGGATTTTGAGTCGGCGAACTGCGGTTTTGAGGTGAGATGGAGTGCGCACATCATTGAAAAATTCGTGGGCAGTGCCGTTAAACCTGTGCGGTTGCGGGTGCATGCTGCTGCGGGTGATGTGCTGTTTGACAAACAAGGTGAGTTGATTTTGACCGAACACGGCATCGAAGGTGGTGTGGTGTATGCGGCCAGTCGATTGCTGCGTGAGCAGCTCAATGCACGGGGCACTGCGACGGTGTATTTGGATCTGTTGCCACAACACACACTTGAACAAGTTCACAGCGACGTCGCTCACCCGCGCGGCGCACGCTCGATGAGTAGCCACCTCGCCAGTCGTCTCGGGCTCAAAGGCGTGCGCGCGGCGCTGTTGCACGAGGTGTTGTCAAAAGACGATTGGGGCGACTCAAGCAAAGTCGCGCAGATGATTAAAGCGCTGCCGATAACTTTGCACAAAGCCCGCCCGATTGCCGAGGCGATTAGCAGCGCAGGCGGCGTGGCGTTTTCAGAATTAAATGGCGGCTTGATGTTAGACAAAATCGCAGGCGTATTTTGCGCAGGCGAAATGCTGGATTGGGAAGCGCCGACAGGCGGTTATTTATTAACAGCATGTCTGGCGACGGGGCGTGTGGCGGGTGAGGGTGTGGTTGAGTGGTTGCAGTGATGGGGTGATTCAAGTTTTTATAAATATTTTCCCTGTTGCTCATGTGTGTCGGTTCGTGGTTTGCATGCGTGCACTCGACGGCATCGGCGCCGATGTTTGAGACAGCCGCTGCCGATGATGCGGCGTTTGATGTGCTGTTGCCTCAATGCAGACATTCCACGCATTAAAAAGATTGGACCTTCGGCTGCATCGCGGTGAGCAATACGCAGATGGATGAGATGTGGCGGGTGGTGGATGATCAGACTGCCATTGACATCAAGCCTTGATGTTGGTTTTTAGATGATTTTTTTGTTTGTGGGTTCATGCTCAAAAATACCAGTCAAACAAAAAAGCGGGAAAAGTAATTTACTTTTCCCGCTTTTATTTTTCGTGTGCCAATTCCAAGATTTAATATTAAAAGTATGTCACTCCAGACAAACAATCAGCTCAACCAATACGCCGCGCTGCAGCTCACGGCGGCTTGTTTGATTCTAGGGTTGTTCATTATGCGTTTGCCCGTTTGCTCGAGGTTGCGTTGGTTGCGCAGTTGTTGCATGAGTTGTGTGCGTTCGGACAGTGGCAGGATGCGCACCATGTCGTTGGCGAGGCAGCGGCAGTTGTAGTTGAGCTGGGCTTGGCTCATGTGGAGCGCGACGATTTCTGGGGTTTTCGGCGCTTGAATGAGACAGGCTTGACTGGCGAGAGTGAGCCATTCGCTTCGGTTGAATTCTTCGGCGTGGCTTGGGCTGCTGAG